>SVSM01000037.1 GCA_015064295.1 Oscillospiraceae bacterium
CCGGACTGGATGGGAGCGTACTCGTTAAGAGCCTTGGCCATAGGAGCCAGGCAGTTGGTGGTGCAGGAAGCAGCGGAGATGATCTGATCGTCAGCGGTCAGGGTATCGTGGTTCACGTTGTAAACGATGGTCTTGAGGTCGTTGCCGGCAGGAGCGGAGATAACGACCTTCTTGGCGCCGGCGTTGATGTGAGCCATGGACTTCTCCTTGGAGCAGTAGAAGCCGGTGCACTCAAGAACAACGTCTACATTGAGAGCGCCCCAGGGGCAGTTGTTGGCGTCCTTTTCGGCGTAGATCTTGATCTCCTTGCCGTCGACGATGATGGAATCCTCGGTGGCCTCAACGGTGTGAACGTTCTCGCCGATGGCGCCGCAGTAAGAGCCCTGGGCGGTATCATACTTCAGAAGGTGAGCGAGCATAGCGGGGTTGGTCAGGTCGTTGATGGCGACGACCTCGTAGCCCTCAGCGCCGAACATCTGACGGAAGGCGAGACGGCCGATACGGCCAAAGCCATTGATTGCAACTTTTACGGACATGGTGTGGTTCTCCTTTATTTTGAAAAAAATTGAATACTGAGAAATATTGCTTTCCAAGAGGATATTTTACTATAAATTCCGTTTTGTTACAAGAGGTATTTCGGTTTGTTTTCAATTTCGTAACAATTTTAGGAATCTTTCATCATCTCGTCGATTTCTTTGATGTTTTTTTCATGTTCTGCATAAGTTTTGGCAAAGAGTGAGAAGCCGTCTGGCTTAGCGACGAAATAATAGTAGCTCGTTTTGGCGGGATAGAGGGCGTAGTTGATGGCCAGGAAGGTGGGGTTGGAGATGGCGCTGGGGGGGAGGCCTTGATAGAGATAGGTGTTATAGGGGTCGTCGGTGTTCAGCTCCTCCTTGCCCAGGTCGGGATTTCGTTTGTCGAGGAAGTACTGAATGGTGGCGTCGCTCTCCAGCTTGCCGTTGGTTTTGGAGGGGTTGTTCAGGCGGTTGTGAAAGACCGATGCGATGTCTCCGTATTCGATGTCAAACTTGGCCTCCATCTGCACCATGGAGGCAAGGGTCACGATTTCGTCGAAATACCGTCCCTTCTCGGCACAAAGATTGAGGATTTTCTCGTCGTAGGTGTTGCCATCGGCAAGGCAGTTCTTGAAGGTGTGCTTCATCTTGGTATCGAAGTTCTTCAGCATCTTGTTGATGATGGTCTCGGCCGAGGCGTCGGAGTAATAGTAATAGGTATCGGGGTAGAGGTAGCCCTCCAGGCGGTATTTCCGCAGGGAGGCCTTGTGAGGATGGGCCTTTTCAAACTTCTCCAGCTCGTCGATGAACCAGTAATCAAAATCGCCGTTCTGGATGGCGTCGGTCAGCTCATCTCGGGAGGACAGGCCGTGCTTGTTAACCAGCAGGTCAATGATCTGATTGACGGTATAGCCCTCGGGGATCGAGACGATGACGGTGACCTTTTCCTTCTTTTCGCTCTTGGCAAAGGTGGCGATCAGCTTATCGTAGCTCATGGAGGGAGACACGGTGTAATCGCCGGCCTCAAAATAAGGCGTCTTGTTGTAGCGGAGGTTGATATAGAAATTGAAGACGTTTGGATAGCGGATGATGCCGCGCTCGGCCAGCAGGTTACCGAGGGCCTTCACGTCGGTGTCGTCGGAAATGGAGAGCTGAACTTCCTCGTTGTCCTTGACGAAGGCAAAGACGTCGTTGCCGATGGTGATGGCAAAATAGGAAAGAACGCCCGACACCACTAAGATCGTCATGATGTAGATGACGGCCTTGAGCAGGCTGGTGATCAGGGTACTGCCGCCCCGATCGTCATCGGCCTTGCGGGTGACGAAGGGCCGCTTGGCCTTGGGAGAGGCGTTGGAGCGGGAGGCCGAGGGGGATTTCCGCTGCGAGGCGGTACTGCCGCGGGGCCTGGCGCCGTTTTGCGCATAGATCGAGGAACGTTCACCCGGGCGAACGGCGCCGGAGGAGGGCTTCCTCGGCGTTGCCGACGGATTTTTGGTCACCTTGCCGTCACGGGCCTGAGCGGTCGATGAGGGACGGACCTGGCGTTGCGGCGCGTTAGGCTGACGCCTGGGCTCAGAGGGACGGCGGTTGGGAGTATTGCTGTTGTTCATGAAGGGCCGGAATCTCCTTTCATCAGATGAAGCCGAAAATGGCGATAACAAAAACCAGGACACAAAGTAGGAAGGTGGGGGAGAAGAAGGCCTCGATGCCAAGACGTGCGGCCTCGCTCATGGTAGCCGAGGGCTCGTTTTCCTCGGCCCGGGCGGTGGCGGCGACGTCGGGGGTCTTTCCGTCCTTATCCTTCTTTAAGAGGTAGGCGGGAGAGGGGGTCCCGCTTTTTCCGGCGCGGCGGAGGATATGCTCAAACTCACCGAAGAGAATGATGGCCAGCACCAGGAACAGGAGGGTGAAGGTGAAAATACTGATAATCTTATTGGAAGGGTCCACGATAGCCTTCAAAATATATTTTTCACCAAACACGCCGTAAATATTAAAGATGATGTGAGAAAGAAACGCAGCGATGGAGGAGCCGGTGATGTAGGTCACGGTACAGAACATAACGGCGGCCGCAAAGCGGATGGGGAGGGTTTCAAAGCTGAAGCACATCATGGAGGAGAGCAACGAGGTAACGAGGGCGGTGGTGACGGCACCGAAGCCCTCCTCGCTGTACTCGGTCATCAGAATGGTGCGGTAGACGAACTCCTCGGTCAGAGCCGGCACGACGGCAAAGGCCGTAGCGGTGAAGAGGAATTCCTCCGGCGATCCTTCACTCAGGTAAGCGTCAAAGAGGGAAAAATGGAATTCCCGCATACCGAACAAGTAGACCTGCAGGAAGCGGATCAGGATGGAGAGGCAGATGAGGACCAGTCCCGACATGATGACGCATCCCAGCTTACTGGGGGAAAAGAACTTGATATTCAGCTTAACGGCGTAGCCCACGCCCTTCAGACGGCAGAAAACGATGGCGGGGATAATAAAGATGAGGATCTGCAGGATGATGACCGACAGATAGACGTTCCCGCCGGCGCCGATGAGCTGATCCTTGGCAAAGCGCGAAGCAAAGAGCAGGATGTAGAGGATCAGGGCAAAGAGGGGGGCGGAAAAGGATGCTTTGGTTTTCATTTCGGAGAGAAGACCCCCTTTTCGGTGATGATGAGATCCACGGCGCGGTCATAGCGGCCGCGGGGGAGGGAGTCGCAGAGGAAGCGGCTCAGGCAAAAGCCCACCGACGTCCCGCCGAAGCTTTGTAAAAAGCGGTCGTAGTATCCCTTCCCATAGCCGATGCGGTAGCCCTTGCGGTCAAAGCAGACGGCAGGGACCACGCAGATGTCGTGCTTGTCGGGAGCGGGGCAGTAGACCTCGGCGTCGGGGCGGGGCTCCAAAATCCCGTAAGCCCCCTCGGTCAGGTCGTGGGGAGAGGAGACGATGCCGTAGGTCATGGTGGAGGTTTCGGGATGGCATCGCGGGAAGGCCAGCCGTTTTCCTGCCTTCAGGGCAGCATCGCAGCAGAGCAGCACGTTGGGCTCGGCCTTGATGGGGGCGTAGAGCAGGATGACCTCGGCAAAGCGGAAGGACACCAAGTGTAAGAAGCGATTCACCATGGCGGCGTCAGCCTCACGGCGAAGCTCCTCGGGGACGTCTAACCGCTGTGCCAGCATGGCTTCCCGAATGCGGGCTTTTTCAAATTTCAAACCGGTATTCAACGTAGGTCCCCCTTTCGTGTCGGAAATCGAAAAAAACGAATGCAAGCGGCAAATCAGGCCGTCTGAACGGCGGAGAGAAGTGCCTCGGCCTTGTCACGGCCGAAGAGCGCCGCCACCAGCTCGGCGGCAAAGGGAAGGGCAACGCCCATTCCGGCAGCGGTGATGACGTTACCGTCCCGCACCACCTTCCGATCGGATAGGACGGCGCCGACGAGACGGTCCTCAAAGCCGGGATAGCAGGTAGCGTTCTTGCCTGCCAGCAGGCCAAGCTCTCCGAGAATGAAGGGGGCGGCGCAAATGGCGGCCACAAGGCCTCCCTTGTCAAAGACGGCCTTGACGGTGTCGCAGACCGCGGCGCAGTCCTGCAAATGGGAGGCACCGGGCATTCCACCGGGGAGAAGCACCATGTCGGGAAGTCGGTCGGGCATGGCGTCCAGGGTGACGTCAGCCAACACCGCAACGCCCTGGGCCGAGGTGACCTTGAGATCGGGATTCAACCCGACGGTCAGGACATCGGCTCCGGCGCGGCGGAGCATATCAATGGGACACATGGCCTCTACCAGCTCAAAGCCGTCGGCCAAGAATACGTATACGTTCATAAAATCTCCCGGCACAACGGTGCCATACTTTTCCCGGCACAACGGTGCCATACTTTTCCCGGCACAACGGTGCCAAACTTTCTCCCAGCATGGACGTGCCATGCCTTTTTGTGTTCGTCGGCCGTTTCGGAAACAATCGGCCAAGGCGGTCCCGGAGTGTCGGGGGCAACGCCCCGCGCCTTTCTTACAGCTTCAGTGCCTCCCGAATTTCCTTGGCAATCTCCTCGCGGCTCTTGGGCTCGTCGCCGCGGTAGCAGCGGATGCGGGTCCAGCCCAGCCGCTCCGAGGCGTACATGGCGGCCTTGTAGCTGCGGTGCAGGAAGCTCTCGTCGGCCTCGTGGATGTCGACGGCGCGCCCCGTCTCGGCGGAGCGGCTCTTGATGAGGCGGATGGAGATCTCGGGTAGCATTTCAAGATACAGGATCTCGTCGGGCTTCGGGATGCCCAGCTTGGCAAATTCATAATCCCACAGCCAGGAAAGGAAGGTATCCCATTCCGTCTCGGGCAGCTTGGCCAGCTGATGGACGGCGTTGGCAGTGGTGTAGCGATTGGCAATGACCACGGTATCGGGATCGTCCATGTCCTTCTTCCAATCCAGGCGGTAGGACAGATAGCGGTCGGCGGCAAAGAAGCTGGAGGCAGCGTAGGCGTTGGTGTCGTCAGGGCGGCTGCCCAGCTCGCCGTCAAGATACATCCGCACGAACAGAGAGCTTTTGCTTTCGTAGCAGGGGAAGGAGAGCACGCGGACCCGTTTGCCGATACCGGTCAGATACTCGGTGAGGAGCTTGGTCTGAGTCTCCTTGCCGGAGCCGTCAAGACCGTCGATGACAAGAAACCGTCCCATGGCTCAGTCCTGCTTAAACCGTTCCATCAGGGCCGCCAGGGCCAGATGGTAACTAAAGCTGCCGAAGCCGGCGATCGAGCCGACGCAAACGGGGGCAATGACCGAGGTATGACGGAACTCCTCCCGCCGGTGAATGTTGGACATATGCACCTCCACCACCGGAAGGGGAATGGAGGCAATGGCGTCCCGCAGAGCGTAGGAATAATGGGTGAGGGCACCGGCATTGAGGATGACGCCGTCGTACTGCATGGGTGCCTCGTGAAGGCGGTCGATCAAGATGCCCTCATGATTGGATTGACAGAAATCTAAAGAGATGCCGAGGGCGGCCGCTGCGTCGTTGAGAGCGCTGTTGATGTCGTCAAGGGTGCTGGAGCCGTAGATATGAGGCTCTCTGAGGCCGGTCATGTTGAGATTGGGCCCGTTGAGGACCAAAATATGATAGCTTCCGTTCATGGAAAACGTTTCCTTTCCTTGCGAGAATATAATAACTCACCTTATATTATAACAGAAACCCGCCAAAAGTCAAGAGAAACGGAGGGAAGTCTCCCATACTTTTCCAAAAGGAAAGGCAAAAATGTATACAATTTGTAAACAAACGAATTATCTCTTTCCTTCACCGTTAAAATGTGGTATATTTTTAATGTATACCGTTGAAAAACCGCTGAAAACGAGGGAGGAACAGCCGATGAAACGACGCGTTATGGGATGGGTGTCCCTGCTGGTTGCCTGCGTGCTTTTTCTTCTTTCCTGTGAAACTAACGGTTGGAAGGGGTTTGAGGAGGAGGATCTCTCCCTTTATCTGACTCTTGGACCCTACAAGGGGTTGACCTATACGAAAGAAAGCACCGCCGTCACCGACGGAGAGGTGGAGAACGCCATCCGCCTTCGGCTGGAGGCCACGACCGAGCTAACGGCTACCGATGGCCCCATTGCCGAGGGCAGTACCGTGACCTTCGACCGCTTCTGTTTCCTTGACGGGGTATCCACGCCGTCGCTTTCGGAGGAGGGCGGCACCTATCGGTGCGGTACCGTCTACGAGGATACCGTTATCAGCGCTCTGCTTGACCAAATGAAGGGCATGAGGCAGGGCGACACCGCCGAGCTGACCGTGACGCTTCCCGAGGGCTATCTTGCGGCGGGAAGTCCCGCAAAGCAGGCGGTCTACCGTATCACCGTGCGGGCCATTTACGAAAAGAACCTTCCCGAGCTGACCGACGCCTTGGCGGCAACGCTGATGCCGGGGGTGGACACGGTGGACGAGCTTCGCGCCGCCATACGGGATGCTATGGAAGCGGAAAAGCGCACCGAGGCCGCCTATCGGGTGGAGGCCGAGCTCTGGGACCGCCTGGTGGCCACGAGCGAGATGATCTTACGTCCCTTTGACCTTTACGAGGTCTATTATCACGAGCTGTACGTCGGCTATGAGAACCTGGCTTCCGCCTCCTCCCAGGAGCTTGGCGATTACCTTTCCTCCTCACTCGGTATGACCGTGGAGGAGCTTGAGGAGATGCTGGCAGAGCAGGCAGAGAACAAGGTCAAGGAGGCCCTGGTGCTTCACGCCGTGGCCAAGACCGAGGGTATCACCTGTGATGCCGACGAGATCAAGGCCTTCGCCGAGGACCGCGCCAAGGAGGGCAGCTTTTTTGAATCGGGTGCCGAGTACCTGACCTTCTACGGTGAGGACACCGTGACGGAGCAGCTGCTGAAGGACAAGGTGCTTGCCAAGATGATGGAATGGGGAACGGCCAAAACCTGACCTTCGGCATATCCTGACAACAGAGTATTTCCTTATCACAAAAAAGGAGTCCACATGGAGAACCGCTTTTTGAAAACCCGCACCTGGATCGAGATCGACGGGGCGGCGCTTTTACATAATCACGAGCAGGTGAAAGCCTGCTTGCCCGCGGGCGCTAAGGTCATGGCGGTGGTGAAGGCTGACGCCTACGGCCACGGAGCCACGGCCGTTGCCGGATTGCTTGCCGATCGGGTAGACTGCTTCGGGGTGGCCTCGGCATGGGAGGCCGTGGAATTACGGCAGAACGGTATTGAAAACGATATCCTTATCCTGGGTGGCACCGATCGGAGCCTGTACCCTCTGCTGACCGAGTACGATATCATGCCTTCGATCTTTGATTACGAGTCTGCCAAGGCCCTGTCCGAGGCGGCGGGAAGCCGCTCTGCGGGATGCTTCGTGGCGGTGGATACCGGCATGACCCGCATCGGCGTACCCGATGATGAAGCGGGCGTGGCGCAGGTTAAGGCTTTCGCTGCCCTTCCGATGCTAGAGATCCGCGGGATCTTCAGCCACTTCGCCCGTGCCGACGAGGCCGATAAGGCCTCAGCCATCGAGCAAAAGGAGCACTTCCTTCGTTTTGCCGAGCGTTTGGATGCGGAGGGTATCGCCTACGGCTGTCGCAGCATCAGCAACAGCGCGGGCATCATGGAGCTGGATGCCGCCTTCGATATGGTAAGAGAGGGAATCGTTCTCTACGGGGTATATCCCTCAAGCGAGGTGGATACCACGCGCCTCACCCTTCGTCCGGCACTGTCGCTTCGTACCCGGGTGGAGCTGGTCAAGACGGTTCCGGCCGGTGTCGGCGTCAGCTACGGACACCTTCACGTCACCGAACGGGAGACGCGGATCGCTACCCTTTGCGCCGGCTATGCCGACGGGGTGCCCCGTCTTCTCTCCGATTGCGGCGACGTGCTGATCCATGGCAAGCGCGCCCCGATCCTGGGTCGTGTCTGCATGGATCAGATGATGGTGGACGTGACGGATATTCCCGAAGTTGCCGTAGGGGACGTCGCTACCATTATCGGCTCCGACGGCGATGCCGCCATTCCCGTGGACGAGGTGGCAGCTCTGGCAGGAACCATTCCTTACGAAATCCTTTGCTCCCTGTCCCGTCCCCGCCTGCCGCGGGTATATGAGTGATGAAGGGACGCATCAAGGGGCGTTGCCCCTTGAACCCCACTTAAGAAACTTTTTGAAAAAAGTTTCTTAAGAATCTTCAAAAACTTTGAATAGCGTGCCGCTTGCGGCACGCTGTTTTTGTCATACGACGTGATCAGGAGTTGGTAAGGAGGGAACGGGGCGGAATGGGCAAAATTGCCGAAAGGTCTTGATTTTTTTCAGCGGTGGTGCTATAATAAAGGCATCCCTGTTTCCGTAGCTCAGCTGGATAGAGCGACCGCCTCCTAAGCGGTAGGTCGATGGTTCGAATCCATTCGGGAACGCCAAAGGAAGGCCTGTCGTCCCGGCAGGCCTTCCTTTTTGCTTTTTCTAAAGTCTTCCTATAAATATGGTCAAATAACAGGCCCTACTTTACAAACCCATCGATATATGGTATAATAAAGGGTAAAATAATTTGAAAAGGTTAAATTTCAGGAGGACTGAAATGAAATACAAGCCGCAATACGTCCTGTTACTTCTGTTAACAGTCCTGTTGCTGACACAATGCGCGTTGCCGTCGGGCGATGCTGAAGCGACGGTTATGACCACCGATCCCGCAGAGTCGACCGAAACGTCGTCGGCGGGTTCCGTGACCGAATCGGAAACCGCCGAACCGGAGACCGAGAGCGAGAGCCAGACTGAGACCGAGACGGAAACCGAGACTGAGACTGAGACTGAGACTGAGACTGAGACTGAGACCGTGCCGCCCGAGACCACCAAGCCGAAGGAGCCGGATCCTCCCGTCACGACGCCGAAGCCTACCGGCCCCAAGGAATACATGGGGGATCACTTTGGCATCACCCGGGAGGACGTGGTGGCAGAGCTGGAAGCGCATGACGCCGATACGTTTTATCTGACGACGCCCTATCGATCCGGCAATTGGAGCTCTCCCAACGGCGACACCTCCTATAACGGACGGGCCGCTATGAATTGCGGCGGCTTTGTGGGCTATGTGGTCAAGAAGGTCGGCATGGATCTGGACGCCTTTAACCGTTCCGTTCGCAATAGCCCTCATTATTTTTGGTGGATCCGTTACAGCTCTAACAGCTGGTATATCTATATCAAAACCTACAATGTTCATGCTTACCGCTTCTCCAGCAAAGAAGAGCTGTTGTCGTCCGGCCTTGCCCGCAAGGGCGACATCATATTGACTTGGTATTCCTATACCTCAACGAAGACGCGCGACAATCACGTTGGCTTCTTCTATGGAGATCGGCCCGACGAGGATCTCATGTGGCATTCCTCTCCTGTGGACGGCGAGAATACGATCGGCCCCTTGACCTGCTTAGCACCCAACTCGGTTTGGTATTTGATTCCCCTGTCGGAGCCCCCCGAAGAGGACGAGACCACAGATCCTTCCGGTTCACCGGATGACACGTTGCCGGATGAGGAGACGAACGACGCTACCGCCGGCGATTCCACGTCGGGTGATCAGCCCCCGGATACGGATGCTGATACCGATACCGAGACAGATATCGACACAGACACAGACGCCGATCCTGATACCGATATGGATTCTGACACTGGCATGGATTCGGACACTGACATTGATACGGGCGACGACTTCAATACGGATGCCGACGTAGAAAGTGACTCGCAGATCGATACCGGAGAGACTGTGTCCGAGCCGGACGGCTCAGAACCCGCCGTTACGGAGAACACAGGGGAAGACCCCGCTGCGATCGCGTAAGCATTGGGAACGATACAAGTCCATAGAGGCAAGGGAACTGTCTGAAAAGCATGACTTTTTGAACCGTTATTCTCTCAACTTTGTGGAAAACGGAAAAAGCAAAAAAAGGTCGAAAAACGGTGTTGACAAACGTGTTAGCGAGTGCTATAATAACAAAGCCGCAATCGCGGGGGGGGCACGAAAGAGCACCTCAGCGAGCAGCTTGAAAAAAGTTGAAAAAAGTTCAAAAACCCCCTTGACAAGGCGGAGACGACGTGATATAATAGTCGAGTCGCCTTGAGGGAGGAAACGAACTCAAAAAACTTTTGAAAAAAGTTGAAAAAAGGTCTTGACAAACGGAAGAGAATGTGGTAGAATAAAAGTCCGCCACCTCGACCGGAAGGAAGACGGCGGCGCGCGGTCCTTGAAAATTGAACAACAAAAGAGAAAGTACAAAGCACAAACAAGAGTCAAGAATACTTGACACTGAAAGTGTGAAAAACGATCTCGTACAATTCCTTTAATTAAAGTAAAAGAGTAAGCTAGAAAGCAAAACTCGAGAAATTGATTTTGAGTCCTTCGGGATTTAAGATACCATTTATCGAGAGTTTGATCCTGGCTCAGGATGAACGCTGGCGGCGTGCCTAACACATTCAAGTCGAACGGTGAAGGGACTTCGGTCCCGGATCAGTGGCGGACGGGTGAGTAACGCGTGA
>SVSM01000005.1 GCA_015064295.1 Oscillospiraceae bacterium
GGATACTTCACATTAAACACAAATCTTGAGCAAGTTAATCTTCTATCTATTGAGGAAGTTACGTGGCGCTCAGAGCGTTTTTTGGAAAAATTCCGAAACAAGAACTGATTTTTCATATTTGCACCCCGTGACCTAAAAATGCACCCCCTAAAATGACTTTGCACCCCCTAGCCTTAAAAAGGGGTGCATTTGTATTAAAATTTGGGTTAGTCGCCAAAACAAAAAAGCCATCTTTACGATGGCTTTTTTGTTTTGAAGGAGGACTTGAGCGAGTGGAAATCGAGAATGCGTAGCGTTCTCGGGGCAGTAAGGGGCAAAGCCCCGTCTGCAAGAATCTCTCTTTCTACGCTAAATAAGAACCGCAATTCTGATACAAAGGGATTGCCGTTTTTGTTATTATTTGGTATAATTAAGTCAAATCAACCAAAGGAGTTTTAACAATGATCAATATTACAGAAAAAATATACTCTAAAGTAAAGTCGATCATGGACACGTGGTCGGAAGCCGATATTTATGCAATTTCCTTTTTCGTCTACTCTAACGAAAGCTATGAATACAAAAACTACAGCAATGTATCGTCCTTTGCGATCAGCTACAATACAGAATCAGATTGTGAGGGCTCAGATTTATATGATGAAGAACGCTGGAATTATGCATTTTGGCGACAAGACGAAATTTCCATCATTAACCCCGATGAACCTGACGAATTAACCGATCTGCTTTTCGAATGGTACAAAGAAAACGGCATCCGCAATATCGGCGAAGAGGACGAGAATTGTTACGATGAAAATTTCAATTACATTGGTAAAGGTCCCGTCGGTCATTATGAGCTTTTGCAGATTGTTGCGGAGGTAGCAAAAAAACTGCAATCAGAAGGATATACAGAAGCTCATTTTGGCAAAAAGCTTCCCATCATTATTCACGGACTTGAATATGTGTGGTATGACATCGAAGCCACGCAGAAAGCCAACTTGAACGGAGAAGCTGATACCTTTATTCAAGCCATGAAGGAATCAGGCATGATTGACTGATCTTGTGTCAAAATCATCGTGATTCGCCAAAAAGCAATCCCGCGTGCCTCGGCACGCGGGATTGCTTCATTTTTAGTCCATATACTTGCTGATGAAGGCATCGAGGGGAGGAATCACGATCGTCTTCTGCTTCAGAGCCATAAAGCCCAGCAGCAGGAACAGGACCTTCTCCGCCAGATTAAGAATCGTCAGGATGAGGTTGACGATATTCGAGATAACGGGAACGTAGAGGTTCTCGTTAAAGATGCGAAGGACGTCATCCACCAAGCCCATAAGATTGGGAATGAAATTGACAAGAGCAGACAGCACCGAGAAGACCAGCGCCAGAACGACACCCTTTATGGTGACGCGCTTCAGCCACGCGTTGTCCTCTACCAGCAGGATGTACCCGGCCAGCAGAAGGGTAGGAATGTAGCCGCCGAAGAAGCTGACGAAGAAAAAGATAGCGCCGAGAAGGCCTACCGAAAGGCCAAGCTTGGTTTTTTGCATGATGAGTCTCCTTTGATGATAACATGGATTTCGTTCCGAAGCAAGTCACCTCGCTACGGTCATTTTTATTATACCAAATCGGGGAGAAAAATGCAATGGGTTTGCCAAGATTTATCCCTCGCCACACGCAAGGGGTTGTCAAAAGAGACGTTTTGTGATATGATGAAGATAGATGCGAATTGGCTTTGCCAAGCCGCAACCGACCGTTCCCTTCCGAAGGAGGTTCCCATGGGAAAACACCCGCGTGCCAAGCCACGCATCCTTTGGCTGTTAGCACTGTTTCTTTTGCTTTTTCTGCTGTGGGTGGCATGGAGCAACGTGGCCCCTCAGCTCACCACCCACACCGTAATTTCCGAACGCCTTCCGGCCGCTTTTGACGGCTATCGCATTGCCCACGTCTCCGACCTTCATAATGCCGAAATCGGGAAAGAAAACGCTAAGCTTCTATCCCTGCTAAAGAACGTCTCCCCCGACGTTATCGCCATTACCGGCGACACGGTGGACTGCCGCCGCACCGACGTCGACGTTGCCCTTGCTTTTCTTGGCGAGGCGGTCAAGATCGCCCCTTGCTTCTACGTAACCGGTAACCACGAAACGGGCATCAATAAAAAGGCCTACGCCGATTACGAGGCGGCGATGACCGCCCTGGGTGTCACGGTGCTCCACGGCCAAGCGATCACGATTGACCGGGAGGGGGCATCCATCACCATGGCAGGGATCGACGATCCCACCTTCAACCGCCGCTATACCGGAGGAAAAGGCCCGTCGCTCACCACCGACGGTATTCAAGGCCTCCTCCCTGCCGACGGCTTCACCGTCCTGCTCTCCCACCGTCCCGAGTTTTTTGAGACCTACGTCAGTGCCGGCGTTGACCTGGTTCTCGCCGGACACGTCCACGGCGGTCAGTTCCGTCTCCCCTTCGTCGGCGGACTCTACGGCCCCAATCAAGGGATCCTGCCCACCTACGACGCCGGTCTTTACACCGAGGGCCGCACCAACATGATCGTCAGCCGCGGCCTGGGCAACAGCAGCTTCCCCATCCGCTTCAACAATCGCCCCAACCTCGTTCTCGTTGAGCTTGCCTGCTCACCGTAAGTTAGGAAATAAAAACCGCTCTCACACCTGCCAATGCGGGTGCGAGAGCGGTTTTGTTTTTGATTCTTAACGGAACAGACCGCTTGCTTGCCGTTCTAACGGCAGGGCGGTTTCAAAGCGGGTGAGGTAGGCCTCCATAGAAGACACGTCCTTTTCCACCGGCTCGGCGGTCATGGAATCGGCACCGCGGAAGAAGCCGTCGATAAAGTCCTCAAGCGTTCCCTCCTGCTTCAGCGTGTAGAGGGCCAGCAGCGAGATACCCCAGGCACCGCCCTCGTCGGCGGTGGTCAGCACCGTGACAGGCGCCTTGACGGCGGCGGCCATGGCTCTCACAGCGGGAAGTCCTGCCTTGAAGAAGCCGCCGTGGCCCAGGATGGAGCGGATCTCAACGCCGACCGAACGGAGGGTCTTGATACCCATGGAAAGACCGGCCAGGGCCGAGCAGATCTGCATCTTCATAAAGTTCGCCAGATTCGGCGCGCCGTCGGGATGGCGGAGGATCATGGGACGTCCCTCCACCACGCCTGCTACCGGCTCGCCGGCCAGGAAGCTGTATCCGATATAGCCGCCGTAATTGTCGTCTGCCGTCTCGGAGATCTCAAAGAGACGGTCCAGCATCTTGCCGGGATGGATCTCCACCCCTGCCAGCTTGGCTGCCTCGGTAAACATAGCGCCCCAAGCGTTGATCTCGGAGGTAAAGTTGTTGACGTGCACCATGGCCACCGATTTACCGGCGGGGGTTGCCACCACGTCGATGCCGGTGTAGGGCTTATCCAGAGGCTGCTCCAGCACGATCATGGCAAAGGCTGAGGTGCCGGCCGAGATGTTACCCGTGGCCTCACGGATGCTGTCGGTAGCCACCATGCCGGTACCGGCGTCTCCCTCGGGAGGACAGAAGACAGCCCCTGCCTTCAGGTTTCCTGTGGGATCGAGAAGCTTAGCGCCCTCCTCGGTCAGATAGCCCGCCACGGCGCCTGCCGCCAATACCTCGGGCAGAAGATCGGCAAAATCCACCGACAGGCCCTTGGAGGCCAGCAGCTTGTTCATCTTCTCCAGCTTCTCGGCATCGTAGGCCGCGCCCACCGTGGGGAACATACCGGAGGCGTCGCCGACGCCCAAGACGTTCCGTCCCGTGAGCAGCTTGTGCACGTAGCCCGAAAGGGTGTTCAGGGACACCACGTCCTTCACGTGTGCCTCACCGTTCAAAACGGCCTGATAGTAGTGAGAGGCCGACCAGCGCTGGGGCATACGGAAGCCCAGGGCCTCCGTCAGCTCCTCCGCCGCCTGCCCGCAGGTGGTGTTACGCCAGGTGCGGAAGGGGACCAGAAGCTTACCGTCGCAATCAAAGGCCAAATAACCGTGCATCATGGCCGAGATACCGATGGCGCCGACCTCGGTCAGGGGCTGGCCGTAGGTCTCGGCATAGGAGGCAGCCAAAGCGCCGTAGGCCGCACGGAGCGCCGTCTCCACGTCTGCCATGGAATAGGTCCAATATCCGCCCTCAAAGCGGTTCTCCCAGGTATAGGAGCCCTTTGCCACCACCCCGCCGTCGGCACCGGTCAGCACCGCCTTAACACGGGTGGAGCCCAGTTCGATACCCAGGGCGCAGGTCTTCGGGGAAATCTGTTTTTCGTTCATAAGCGTCTCCTTGCTGTTTCCCTCCCGAGAGGGGAAGGTAATATGCATGATTCTATCAATAGCATAGCATATTTTGGCAGAAAAATCAAGCCGTTTTTCCGATATTTCAAAAGAAGGTCCGCCGGTATCCATACCGTTTCGACCGCCTTTTTCGGGACAGCCGCACCTTCCGCAACCGCAAAAACATTACCCTTGGATAACAAAAAATATCCCCTGCGCTGCAGGGGGGACAACGTTCGTCGCATTGCAAGGGGGGGCAACATTCCCTGTGTTTCAGGGGACAACATCTCCCTGCGTTTCAGGGGGCAACATCCACTGTGTTACAGGGTACAACATCCCCTGTGTTTCAGGGGGCAACATTCCCTGCGTTTCAGGGGGCAACATCCACTGTGTTACAGGGTACAACATCCCCTGTGTTTCAGGGGGCAACATTCCCTGCGTTTCAGGGGACAACATCCACTGTGTTGCAGGGTACAACATCCCCTGTGTTTCAGGGGGCAACATCTCCCTGCGTGCAGGGAAAACCAATATCCCCCCGCTGTGCGGGGGGGATATTGGTTTTGGTATCCTTACCCTTCCTCTTTCATGGGGCATGGGGTGTTTTTCTTAAAGAACGATAACGTCCTCGGGATGGTTCTTGACCAGGAGCTCGCCGGCCTCGGCATCCACAAAGGCGTAGACCTTATCGGGAATCAGCTGGAGCAGCGAAGCGGGAACCTGAGGGGTTACCGGGCCGAAGAAGGCCTTTTCTACGATCTCGGCCTTATTCTTGCCGTTAGCAATGAAGAGGATCTTGCCGGCGTTGAGGATGGTTCCGCAGCCCATGGAGTAGGCGTAGCGCGGCACCTCGTCGGAGGAGGCAAAGAAGCGGGAGTTGGCCTCGATGGTGCTCTCGGTCAGGGCGATCCGCACAGTGCCGGTGGTGAAGTGATCGTCGGGCTCGTTAAAGCCGATGTGACCGTCCACACCGATGCCGAGAAGCTGCATATCCACACCGCCAAGGGAGGCGATCAGGGCGTCGTAACGGGCCGTCTCGGCTGCCGCGTCGGCGTTGGTGCCGTCGGGCAGGTTGACGTTTTCGGGAAGAATGTCCACCTTGTTGAACAGGTTCTTATGCATAAAATAGGAGTAGCTCTGGTCGTTGTCGGGAGACAGGCCGCAGTACTCGTCCAGGTTGACGGTCTTGACGTCCTTGAAGGTGATCTCGCCTCTGGCGCAACGGTCGGCCAGCTCGCTGTACAGGCCCAGGGGAGAGGAACCGGTGGCAAGGCCAAGCACCGAGTCAGGCTTCAGGATCAGCTGGGCGCCCATGACGTCAGCCGCTTTTTTACTCATCTCTTCATAGGTTTTGCAAACGTAGATTTTCATGATATACTCCTCACAAAAATATTTTAATATCGTATCCTGTCCGTTGAGATCCGTCCCTCCCTCGGCATCCGAGGCCATATCCGTCCGATACCGCCCGAAGCGAAAGGTTTAAGGCAAAAGACGATCCCTTCCGACAAAAGTATTGTACCATTTCCTACCGCTTTTCTCTATGGAAAATGGTATATTTATCGGTAAAATCGTCCATTTTCTCGTTGCGGTGAAGAGAGACGTTTTCAAAATTCCTGTGCCCGTTCACCGCACTCCTCCCAGCAGAAAGCGGTCTTCCCGATTTTCTTGAAAACCCTTCGGCCAGGCAAATCATCACCCAAAATCCCTTCTTGCATTTTCCCCCGATCTTTGCTATACTATTCTTAAGAACCGTCCGATGCGGACACCTCGCGGTAACGGCCAAGACTCCCTGTGCAGGTAAATCCGGCCTTCCTCTGCTATCACGGCGGTAAGGGCAGTAGGTGCTGCAGCGATCCGTACCAGTCACGTCATACGGATGGCGAAAGAAAGGTGGAAAGCGATACGATCATGAGAACGATTCTGAAGCAAGTATACAGCAAAAGCAAGATCGGCTTTGCCATTGGCTGGATCGCGGCGTACTGTGTGCTGATGTCACTGGGAGACGCTCTCTCCGAGACGGTTGGACTTGACAAATCCATTTCCCTGGCGGTAGGACTTTTGCTGTCGGCTGTTCTGTTCCTGTTTCTGAAAGGGAACGGCCTCTTGATGGACTACGGCCTCTGCCGCTCTCGGGTATCGGCGCGTTCCGTGCTCTATTACCTGCCCCTTGTCCTGCTTTTGGCGGCCAACCTCCGATACGGTGTGACGATGAACCTCGGCATCACCGAGACCGTCCTTTACATCCTCACCATGTTCTGCGTGGGATTCCTGGAGGAGGTGATCTTCCGGGGCCTATTATATAACGCCATGCGGGGGGATAACCCCAAGTCCGCCGTTATCGTATCCAGCATCACCTTCGGTATCGGACATATTTTGAATCTTTTCAACGGCTCGGGCGCCGAGCTGGTACCCAATCTTCTCCAGGTGGTCTACGCCACCGCCGCCGGCTTTCTCTTCGTGATGCTCTACTGCAAAACAGGAAGCTTGATCGCCTGCATCGTCACCCACGGGCTTTTTAATGCCCTCAGCGCCTTTGCTCCGGAGCTGACGGTTCCGCAGCAGATCCTCTCCTGCCTCTGGCTGACGGTGGTGACCGGTTCCTATGGGCTGTATCTTGCCTTAACCATGAAAAAAACAGGAGGAACGGCATGACGATATCCCTCTTTTTGCAGGCCATTGGAAAGTTTTTCTTGGGCGTCGTGCTTGTGGGTTCATTGATTTTCCTGCCTGCCGGAACCCTCTGCTTCCCCGGCGGCTGGCTTTTGATGGCCCTCTTATTCTTACCCATGTTTTTAGCCGGCATCGTCATGATGCTGGTCAATCCCTCGCTGCTGCAAAAGCGGCTCGTGGCCAAGGAACGGGACAAGGAGCAGCGCCTTGTGGTGGCGCTGAGCGGTCTGATGTTTCTTTGCGGCTTTATCGTGGCGGGACTTGGTCACCGCTTCGGGTGGTACACCCTGCCCAAGGGTATCGTCATCGCTGCCTCGGTCGTTTTTCTTGTCGCCTATCTGCTATACGCCGAGGTGCTGCGTGAGAATACCTACCTCAGCCGCACCATCGAAATCCAGGAGGGCCAAAGGGTCATCGATACCGGTCTGTACGGCGTGGTGCGGCATCCCATGTATGGTGCCACCCTGCTCTTGTTCTTATCGATGCCCCTGGTGCTGGGCTCGGTCTTCTCCTTCTTCCTTTTCCTTGCTTACCCCTTCCTCATCGCCAAGCGGATACGAAACGAAGAGCGCCTTCTTGAAAAGGAGCTGGCGGGATATGCGGAATACCGTAAAAAAGTTAAGTACCGCCTGATACCCTTTGTGTGGTAATCGCACCCGCCAAACAGAAAAGGCCACCGACATGATCATGCCGGTGGCCTTTTGGTTTTTGCGATGTGGTTGGCAGTTTGTACCGGAAGCGTGGGGGCTTCTGCATGCGATAAGCCACATAAACCGATACGTGGTGAAAAACCGAAGCCGTGTCGTTTTCCCTTGCTGCTCGTTTCCTGCGGTTTGGTTACGGTACCGTTTCGACGTCTCTCTGGTAAATATCATCGTGTGTCCCGTTTCCCGTCACGAGGCCCGACAGCACCAGATAGTAGGTCGCGCCGCTGACCGGGGTGAAGTCCCACCCAAAGGAAGCATAGGCCATAGTCCAATCACTGGGGGTGGAATCCCAAAACAAATCGGTTCTTTCTCCGTCCTTGATCATGAACAAAACCGCGTAGGCCTCAACCACGGATCCGGTGTAACCGATAATCGATGCAGTTGCCGCACCTACGTTACCGGATAGGATGATGTTGCATCCCACCGACATGGTGGTATTCCACTGTGGCTCCACCGTAGGGGGCAGGGCGGCTGACGTCACCGTCGGGAACAGCAGGACGACGGCCAAGGCGATCAGGAGCATGCGAATCGGATTTCTGACTTTCACGAGAAAAATCCTCCTTTTTTCTTTCTGTTTCCTATAATCCCAAACAGATCATAACGGAGACCGAAAAACGGAGGATTTTTTTATTTTGTTATGAAATGCTTTCGGCAATTTTCACCGTCTCGTCCACGCTTAACGGCGCATGAATGTAGTAGTCGTACCGGTCGTCGTTCCACAAGAGTGTCACATGCCGCACCCCATTCGTTTCGATTGTTGTCATAATGCCCGGATGCCCGTCAATGAGGATGGTTTCCACATCGACGCCTTTCGAATTGAACAGATATTGCGATGTGCCGACAGGATATTGCTCATAGCAAAGGATCGAACCGGTTTTAGGATTCAAAAAGAACGTACGGACCATCAAGCTTTTCTGCAGATTCTCATGCAGCACATACCCCTCCGGCAGGTAAGAAGGCATCTTCCGGACAAAAGGCGTTGCGGTCACGTTATCGGACGTTGCAGCACCCCCGCCGTCCCCTTCATCGACATCCATCAGCTTGCTCTGATAGGAAAAATACCTGTCGTGATCGGTAACGACGATCTGATAGAGCTTTTCCCGAATCCCCGGAATGACCATGCAGGCCGTCAGTGCAGCCACAACGGCCGCGACGATCGCAATGGCCACACGGCGGCGGATCAACCGCCGACGGGCCAAGCGCTGCGCCTCCTCGTGAAATAGCTTTGATACCCGTTCTTGGAGAGAATCCGGGATCACCACGTCCGAAACGTCCATCTCCAAAACAGCGCCGGCCATGCTTTGACAAGCCGCCTGTGCCACCGCATATTCCCAGCGATGCTTACTCATCGTCTTTCTCCCCCTTCCCCGTCAATACCAACAGCTGTTGCTTGGCCCGCACCAAGCGCTTCTTGACGGCTACCTCGGTCAGATCCAGTATCTGCATCAGCTCCTTGACCGAATATCCGTAATAATGACGCAAAATAAAAGGATGGGAATAGATCTCAGGCATATTTCGGAGATGCCTTGCTATGGCTTCAAATTGCTCCTTCTCGATCACAATGTTTTCAATGTCGGTGTCATCGTCAACGAACTCGAAATCCTCGTCGTCTCCAGAATGCGCTGTCTTTTTGTTCTTATTATAAATTTTCAGCGACGCATTCCGCACGTAGATGGTGATAAGGCAAAGCGTATCCAACGCCCGAAGCCCCATAAACTTCTGAATGTTCGCGATCATGTTGCGAACGGCATCCATGACGGCGTCGTCCACGTCCGACGGATTCCTCAGAATTTTCGACGCGATCCTGTACATTTGCTTTTGGTAGGTTTCCCAGATCCACAATGCCGTGTTTCGTTCGTCTTCATTTTTTATAATCAGGATAAGGTTCAACATCGTCTGCGCTTTATTTCCGACACCTACAATACCACAATGGCAAGAGGCTTTGCGGGATTTTGGGTTATAACGGTCGTACGGTTACACATGCCTAAGCGATTGGCCGGGCTTGCTTGGCTTCCCCGGCTCCGCTCTCTTGTTCCGAACGCATCCGCCAAGGTTTTTGAGTAGGAACCCTGCATACAACCCCTCCATCGTAACGAAGGTGATTCGGTATGCCGATTGGAATACGTCACGAGCGTCATGAAAATATTGAAATAATCCACAAAGTGATCGATTCTGATCTTCATGATCTCGGCGTCCGTCTCATGGGTGCGGTTTGTTTTCCCATAAGACCTCAACAAAAAGGCGGTAATCGCTTGTCGCAATTACCGCCTTTTGTTATAATGGCATTATTTTAGCCAGAAGAATACACAGAACAGGACGAACAACAGACCTGCCAGAACAAAAATGCCGGCAATCAGCAGCGCGGCGGCAAATACGCCGCCCATCACAGCTCGCTTTTCTTCGGCGGTGAGGGAGATCTCCTCTTGGTCAGGCGCGCTTGGATCACGCTTGTCCTTCCGAGGCTCCGCCCCGGATGCATGACCTCCGAGGCTCCAGCTCATGCCTTCAACGTTCATCGGCGCGATGACTCTGCCGTCATCGTCATCATACGTCCTCTTGCTACGCTTCTTCATACCGTTTCGCTGCTTTCGTTTGCTGCGGGTGCTTCATCCTGCGTGCCGTTCTCGTCGTAGAGATGGCAGGCAACGAAGTGGCCGGGAGCATACTCCTTGAAGGCGGGCGCCTCGTTCTTGCAACGCTCGGTGCACTTGCTGCAACGGGTGTGGAACTTACAGCCCTTGGGGGGATTGGCCGGACTGGGCAGATCACCCTCCAGAACGATTCGGTTCATTTTCACATCGGGATCGGGAACGGGGATGGCAGAAAGCAGGGCCTGGGTATAGGGATGCATCGGACTTGCAAAGAGGTCCTCCTTCGATGCCAGCTCTACCATGCTTCCCAGATACATGACCGCGATGACGTCGGAGATGTGCTGTACCACCGAAAGGTCGTGGGAAATGAAGATGTAGGTCAGTCCGCGTTCCTTCTGAAGGTCCTTCAGAAGGTTAATGATCTGTGCCTGGATCGACACGTCCAGGGCGGAAACCGGCTCGTCGCAAACCACGAGCTTCGGCTTCATGGCCAGGGCGCGGGCGATGCAAATTCTCTGACGCTGACCGCCGGAGAACTCATGAGGATAACGGTCCTTATGATACTCCTGAAGGCCGCAGGAAAGCATGATCTCGCTGATATAGTCGTCGTATTCCTTATCCGAAACGATCTTGTGCTCCTTGACGGCCTCACCGATGATGTCACCGATGGGAAGTCGGGGGCTCAGGCTGGAATAGGGATCCTGGAAGATGATCTGGATGTCGGGGCGAAGCTTATTCAGCGCCGCGTTGCTGAGCTTGTTGATGTCAATGCCGTTTTCTTCATAATAAGCGACCAAGGAAGCCTTGTCCTGCTTCACCGTACCCTTTGCTTCCTCCGGCAGGGCCTTACGAAGCTGGGGCAGAGTCAGCTTTTCAAAGCTGAGCCCGCGGTAGAGGATCTCGCCCGACGTGATCGGGTAGAGACGAAGCATGGTTCTGCCCATGGTGGTCTTGCCGCAGCCCGACTCACCGACGACACCCAGCGTGGTGCCCGGCATGATCTCAAAGGAGACGTTGTCCACCGCCTTGACGTTTCCGATCGTCTTTTTGAAGAAGCTGGACTTAATGGGGAAATACTTTTTTAGCCCGCGTACGACAACGATGGGCTTATCGGCAGCCTGTACTTTCGTATTATTCGAGCTCATTCAAAAGTACCTCCGGATCTACGGTTTTAGGATATTCCACAAGCTCTCCCTCTTCCAGGTGACGGTAGCAGGACACGTAGTGCGTATCACTCACCTTGATCATAGGCGGGTACTTACCGTCGCACTCCGCGACACAGTGGTCGCAGCGGTCCTTGAAGTAGCAGTAGTTCGGCATATCGATGGGATTGGGAACGCTACCGCGGATGTTGTAGAGCGAGTCCACCGTCTTATTGATGGAGGGCTTACTCTTCATCAGGCCGATGGTATAGGGATGGAGCGGGTTATGGAAAATATCCTCGTTCGTGCCTTTTTCCACGATTCTGCCTGCGTACATGACCACCACGTAATCGGCCATATGGGCAATAACGCCCAGGTCGTGGGTGATCAGCATGATCGAGCTGTTGATCTTATCCTTCAGCTCCTGAAGCAGATCGAGGATCTGTGCCTGAATGGTCACGTCAAGAGCCGTGGTGGGCTCGTCGGCGATGATAAGCTCGGGGTTGCAGACCAGCGCCATGGCGATCATGACACGCTGACGCATACCGCCAGAAAGCTCGTGGGGGAACATCTTATAGACACCCTCGGCATTGGCAATACCAACCTGCTTCAGAATGTCGATAGTCTTTTCCTTGACCTGATCCTTGGTAAGCGTCGGGTTATGAAGCGAGATGGTCTCGTCTACCTGAGCGCCGATACGGAACACGGGGTTCAGGGAGGTCATCGGCTCCTGGAAGATCATGGAGATCTTATTCCCGCGGACCTTCATCATCTCGGAGTTGGGCATGTTTACAATATTGCAGGCCTCGCCGCCGTTGTTGAAGCGGATCTCACCGCCCACGACCTGACCCACAGGACGGGGGAGGAGCTGCATCACCGAAAGGGAGGTCACGCTCTTGCCGCAACCCGATTCGCCAACCACACCAACGGTGCTGTTCTTGGGGATATCGAAGCTGATGCCATCAACCGCCTTGACCGTACCGATATCGGTAAAGAAGAAGGTGCAGAGATTGTCAAGCTCAAGAACGTTATTGGGATCGCGCATTTGCGTCTTGTAGCTGTCGGGGTTGACGTTGTTGGACAGTCTGCGCTTTTCCAGCTTTCTGGTAATTTTTCTGTTAAAAGCGGAGATCCTTTGGGACTCTTTACCGCTTATATACGAAGTCTTCTTTTTTCTGTTTTTCTCACTCATGTTTCCGCCCCCCTTAACGCTTCATTTTGGGGTCAAAGGCGTCTCTCAGGCCATCACCCACAAAGTTGAAGGCGATAACGGCAAGACAGATCAGACACCCGATCGGCACCCAGATGTAAGCATAAGCCGACAGGTACTCCACCTTTTGGGTGATGTTGTTCATCATGTTACCCCAGGTTGCCAGAGGGTGCTTAACACCGAGTCCCAGGAAGGACAGGGTGGATTCGGTAATGATAACGCCTCCCAGACCCATGGTTGCCTGAACGATCAGCTGAGGCATGACGTTGGGCACCAGGTGGCTGAAGATACGGCGACGGGTGCTGAGACCGGAGGCCTCGGCCGCAACCATAAATTCCTGCTCTCTCAGGGAGAGGATCTGGCCTCTGACCAGTCGAGCGACGCCCGCCCAGCCAAGAAGACCGAGAATGGCCATCATCCAGATCAGACGCGTGATGTAGTTCATGTTCAGCTCATCAAAGAGCGCGCCGGTAATGATCAGGATCGGCATGGACGGGATACAGTAGAACACGTCGACCATACGCATGATCACGTTATCGACCCAGCCGCCAAAGTAGCCGGCGATACCGCCCATGATGATACCGATGAACATTTCGATAAACACGACGACGAAGCCCACGAGGAGCGAGATTCTGCCGCCGTACATGACTCTGGCCAGCACGTCCATACCGTTGGCATCGGTTCCGAGGAGATGCTCGGCGCTGGGCGATTCGTAGATGCGGATGACGTAGGTACTGTCGATACGCCAGATGGAGTAGTCGTTTTGCTCACGCTTTACCGTGTACTCGGTATCCGCGAGCACCTTGTCACCGTTTTCGTCAAGGACCTCCTTGCCGTTTTCAACCTTCGGGCTGAGCATGGTAAAGGACACCTCGGTGCCGACACCGGAGGCGTTTTCATGCATATCGACGATCACTTCCTCAAGCTTGAGGCGGAACTCGATGTCAAGAGCCGTCTCGCCGCCCTTTCTGGACGCCACGAAGTCGGAGAAGAAGGCGTAATCGGTGCCGTCCTTGCGGATCTTGGGCGTACCGTCCTCAAATGCCGTCGTATAGGTTACGCCGTCATAGGTGTACGCCTCAACGTCGGTGTAAAGAGCCAGATACGCGTTATACTTAAAGCCGCTGTCCTTGTCGTATTTGTAGTAGGCCTCCTCCCCGTAGAAGGCAGGAGAGAGAACCGTGGAAACGAAGTAGTAGTACGGCTCGGAGGTGTTTTCCTCCTCACAGTAGATGTCATAATCCAGCTTACCGCCCTTGGTATCCTTGACAATAGAGTAGCTCTTACCGTCAAACTCAAAGACACCGTCATTTCGGATGGCTACGGCAGCCGCCGCGGAGAAGTCGGAGCCGAGGTCGGCATAACCCTCCCTGAAGGTGGCTACGCCCTGCTTGCTGCTTCCGACAAAATCGGCAACGCAGACAAGGCTACTGTCGGTCAATGCATAAGCCTCATCGGAAAGCTTGACCAGATCGTAATAGACGCCGTCCTTCGACTGGATGCGGTAGCGCAGGGCCTCGTCGGGATCCTCCGACGCGACCATCTTTTTGATGGTACTGTTGACGTTACGCTCCACCGAGCTCAGGCTCTTTTTGAAGTCGCTGTCACAATCCGGGTTCCAATAGGACACGAATTCGGTTCTGAGCTGTGCATAGGCGTAGTCGCCGTTCTGTTCCCGCCATCCGAAGAACATATCCGTCTCGCTGTAAGGATAAAACAGCGGGCCGACAAAGCAGAAGACGAACAGCAAAAGCAGAATGCAGATACCGAAGATAGCCAGCTTGTTACGGATAAACCGCTTGAACACCAGTCTGGCGGGGCTCAGAACCTTTACGCGGGCAGCGTCGTCCAAGGTCATATTGGTATCCTTGGTCTGCTCATCGTTTTGTTTCTTCTTGTTACTCATTTACCCCACCTCCTTAGTTCAATCTTACACGGGGGTCTACCACCGCGTAAAGGATATCCGACAGCAGGGTGCCGAGCAGAATCAAAATAGATGAAAACGCCAGATAGAACATCGTAAAGGGAATGTCTCCGTTGATCATGGAATGGTAGGAGACGTAGCCGATGCCACGAATATCAAAGAGAGTCTCGGTAATCAGGGCGCCCGAAAAGAGTCCGGGCAGAGAGCCGCCGATGATCGTCACAATCGGGATGAGTGTATTTCTGAACGCATGGTAGCCGATGACGCGCTTTTCGGAAAGACCCTTGGCTCTTGCGGTTCGGATGTAATCGGCATTCAGAACCTCAAGAGTATTGGTACGGGTATAACGCATCAGGCCGCCGATGCCGATGATCGTCAACGTTATGACGGGCAGGATCATATGGTGAGCAACGTCAAAGAAGCGCCCCAGCGCGTCAAGTTGCCCATAGTCTCTGCCTTGCATGCCGCCAATATCAAACCATTTCAGGTTCGCGGCAAAAACCAGCTTCAAGAGAGAAGCGAGGAAGAAGGTAGGCATCGAGATACCTACCAATGCCACTACGGAGATCGAATAATCCGTAAGGCTGTACTGCTTTTTTGCGGCCAGGATTCCCAACGGGATCGCAATAGCCGTTTCCAAAACGAAAGCGATGCAGCTTAAAATAAAGCTATACCAAATCACGTCGCGGAATTTCTGGACGACCGGTACCGTCCAGTTCCAGCTTTCGCCGAAATCGCCCTTTGCGGCATTCCCGAGCCAGGTGAAGTAACCCTCAAAAAGGCCTTTATCCATGCCGAGATTGACTTCCATCTCCGCCACCCACTGCTCGTAGCTCTTCTGTGTGCCGGGCTGCTGAGACAGCATGCGGGCCTGTTTTTCAATATATCCCGAGGGAAGACTTACCATCAAGGTATAAATAAAAAACATCACAAGAAACAATATCAGCGTACAGTAGAGCAAACGCTTGATAATGAATTTTAACATAAAAATCGACCGTCCTGTGTGTAATGCAAAACTGCTAATAGTTCAGTAAGAGCCTGCCGGTTCAGCAGGCTCTTACCGTTCAAATCAGATAAAACGATAACGACTTAACGAACAGAAGCCGATAAATCAGTTCATCTCGAGAAGCTCGATGTCGTTCATCCAGCCCCAGAAGGTGGTGATGTCGGGAGTCATGGTCTCAACGTTCACCTTGGTGGTAGAAGCGATGATCGCGTTCTGTCTCTGGTAGGTGGGAACTTCAACAGCCCAGTCGAGGATGATGTCGAGGCAAGCCTTGTAGGTGCTCTTTCTGAAGGCCTGGTCTTCGCTCTCACGAGCATTCATGATCAGCTCATCGAGCTCGTCATCGGTGATGCTGTAGTGGTTGGATTCGGTAGAGCCCTCGAGGCCTACGATGTTGGAGCTGTGGTATACCTGGTACATATCCGGGTCGATGGTTGCGCCCCAAGCAGCAGCCCAGATCTGGCACTCGCCGGCTTCCAGAGCGTTCCACAGAACGTTGGAGTCGGAGGGGTCGGTGATGGTGAGCTCGATGCCGATGGTAGCAAGAGCAGCCTTAGCCTTGGTGAAGACGGCGTATACAGGGTGGTCACCGATACCGTCAGCAGGGATGATAACGTTGTAAGAGAGAGCAGCACCCTCGGGAGCAGCGGTGAACTTACCGTCGGCGTAGGTGAAGCCGGCAGCCTTGAGGTACTCAACGGCAGCGGCAAGAGCAGCGGTGTACTTCTCTTCCTCGGTCATGTTGGCGGTGTAGATAGCATTGCCGTCAACGCCGACGGAGTAAGCGACCTGGTAACCCTCGTCAGCAGGCTTGGGAGCTGCCCAAGAGGTGTTGGAGATCGGGTAGTTGATCACGGAAGCTCTGTCGCCGTAGTAGGAGTCGATAACGGTCTGTCTGTATACGGAGAACAGGGTTGCGAAGGCCTTTCTGAGGCTCTTGGAGGCGTCAGAATCCTTCTCGGTGCCAACCTTAACGGTGTTAGCACAGATACCGATGTAGCCGTATCCGAGGTTATCTACGGTGTAGGTAGTAACCTTGTTGCCGGAGAGGTTGCCGCCGTTTGCTTCCTTGATGGCGTCAACGGTAGCGGTGTCGAAGTTGGGGTCGGTGATATCAAAGGTACCGGCGGAAACACCAGCAAACTTGTTACCGGCATCGGTTTCCTGGAAGTTGATGTACTTGATCTTGGGAGCGCCCTTGTAGTAGTGCTCGTTACGCTCGAAACGGACGACGCCGTTCTCGTACTTCACGAACTTGTAAGCACCTGCGCCCATGGGAGCAGTGGTCTTAGCCTTAACGCCGGAAAGGTCGCCCTTCTTGAAGCCGAACTTGTTAGCGGCGTAGTCGTACTCAGCGTCGCTGCCGTAGTAGTGGAGAGGAGCAACAGAAACGGCCAGCTGATAGATGGAGGTGGCGTCGTACTTGCTCATGGTGATCTCGAGGGAGTACTCACCGGTCTTCTTGATACCGGTGATGCTGGCAGCGGAATCGCCAACGACGACACCGGCAGCGTACTCGTCAGCCTTGTCGCCGAGCTTCTCTTCGATCAGGTCAACGATGGAGGTGTTGACTTTCTCATAGTTGATACCGGTGTCGCTGATGTCGTAGCCGTAGTTCTCAACGAGAGCAGCCCAGAAATCAGCCTCGGTGGTAACATCGTCGTAGCCCCAGAATGCAGCGGCTTCGGCGTAGCTACGGTTGGGGAAGTATGCGGCATAAGAGTCAGCATAGGTTGCGATGATGTCATCGAGGGTAGCCTTAGCAAAAGCAAGACCGGCCTCGTTGAAGGCGTTCCAGTAGTAGGCTGCCTGCTCGGCAGTGTAGTACTCGCTGGTAGCATCAGGACCGTCAGCAAGGAGCAGGTTGGACAGTGCGGTAACGCCGCTTCTATACTCCTTCATACCAACGATGGGCTGAGCGTAGAAGGTGCTGGAGCCGTTGTAGGTGGGGTCAGAGAGAACGTACATCGTGAAGATGACGTCGTCGGCGGTGAGGGCGGAGCCATCGCTGAACTTCACGTCGTTGCGAAGCGTGAAGGCATAGGTGATGGTACCGTCATCGTTCTTGGTGATCTTGCAGTTTGCAATGCCCTTGTAGGTGTAGTCGGTGCCGTTGAACTTGTTGGTCTCGCCTTCGATACCGTTCAGGATCATGTTACCTTCACGGTCAGAGGTCAGAAGACCGACCTGGGTCATACCGGCTACGTCCTGGTCGTAGGCGGTGGTGGCGAAGAAGGGGCTGAACTTCTGAGAGAAGAGGTCATATCCCACTACGAGAGTGTCGCCACCGGTGTACTGGTCGCCGGGGGTCTCGTTGTTTGAAGGCTTGTTACAAGCAACGAGAGAGAGTGCCATTACAAGAACGAGAAGTAATGCCACAAGCTTGGTGTTGCGTTTCATTGAGAGTTCCTCCTGTTTTTGATTTTTTATTTTATTGCGTTTCCGCATTGCAACCGATGGTTAGTTCTTCCCTGCGCATTCCTCGGTTTTGAGGACCTTGCGCGAGAAGAAGATGACAGCCGTTGCCGCACAGGCGGCAGCAAGAAGAAGAAAATAGATCACGTCGGGAAGCGGGAAGCCCGCAAGCCAACAGTTCACCGCCTCGGCAATGGCCGTCGCACCCAGCATCAGGGCAGAGGCGGCAGAGGAGGCAATGGTGCGTCCCTCGGTTTTGTCCCGGTATTCCCGGATCAGGGGCGGCTTGCAAAAGCAAAAGCGGTAGACCCCGAGGAGAAGATGGGCAAGGGGGAAAAAGGAGGCGGCGTGCAGCAGCGCCACGTAAAGCGTACGAGCGCCGGCCGATCGGTACAAAAGGGGGATGACTGCCAGCACCGCGGCCAGCATCGAAAGGCAGGCGAAGGTGATCCTCGCCCGTTTGATCGCTTCTCGGTCAGCCGCAAAATCGAAATACTTCCCTTTGTAGACGGCGGTCAGCCCGGGCTTGCCGTTCGGCTTGATCACGTACTGCTTGCTGTAATCGTTTACGTATTTTTTATAGCCCATTGCCACCTACCGAAGAAGACAGCCGTCAAGCCGATCTTGCAAAAAAATACTCAGAATCAGGGCCGTTCGGCTTCCGATTTGACGGACGTCGCCGCAAGCATTGCAGCCAATAAGCCCACTTTATTGAATGATTATATCACATTTCTTTCAATCTGTCAACCGAATTTTTTGATAAAAGTGCAAAAATTGCAGGCTGAGGCGCATCGTATTTCTTTTTTTCGCTTCAAGCGGCGCAAGGGACGATGGCGGAAGGCGGTAAAAAGTTTTTTCAAACAGTGATTGACAAATCCGTAAATACTATGGTATAATAGCGTTGGATGAACGGAACTGTTTCGTCCGAGAATAGGTTATCTTTACATGACTGACGGATTTTGCGGGTCACCGCAGGGGAATGTAAAGGACACAACGCCGACCGTCTGGGCAATTCAGTTTTTTGTGAGCTGATTTGCCTTTTTTCTTTCGGTGCCTGCATGGCAGTCCGATCAGACGGCATCAGGCAGATGATCCTGCAAGGAGACGAATATGGAGCATAAGAATTGGTACAATTTCCGTGAAGGCGTTTGGATGAACGAGATCAACGTCCGCGATTTTATCCAAAGCAACTACAAGGAATACAAGGGGGAGGACGGCTTTCTTGCCAAAGCGACTCCCCGCACCGAAGGATTGATGAAAAAGATCAATTCCCTCTTTGCCCTGGAGCGCCAGTACGGAGGGGTTCTGGATATTGACACCGCAACGGTGTCCTCTCTGACAAGCTATTCCCCCGGATACATTGACAAGAAGAACGAGATCATCGTGGGAATCCAGACCAACCGTCCCCTGAAGCGAGGGGTCAACCCCTTCGGCGGCATCCGGATGGCCAGACAGGCCTGCGAGGCCTACGGCTATCAGCTCAGCAACAAGATCGAGGAGGAATTCCGCTACCGTACCACCCACAACGACGGCGTTTTCCGCAGCTACACCGACGAAATGCGGCAGGCGCGCAAGTGCCACGTCATCACCGGCCTTCCGGATGCCTATGGCCGCGGAAGGATCATCGGCGATTACCGCCGCGTAGCGCTGTACGGTGTCGACCGACTCATCGAGGAAAAGAAAAACGACAAGAAGCAGCTCAACGAGGGCAATTTTGATGCCGAGCAGATCCGCCTGAGTGAGGAGCTGTACCAGCAGATCTCCTTCCTTGGCTACCTGAAGGAGATGGCCGCCATGTACGGCTTCGACATCAGTGCTCCCGCTGCCAACGCAAAAGAAGCGATCCAGTGGACCTATTTCGCATATCTCGGTGCCATTAAGGAGCAAAACGGTGCCGCCATGTCCTTGGGAAGAGTCAGCACCTTCTTTGACATCTACATCGAGCGCGATCTGGCAAGCGGCCTTCTCACAGAGGAGGGCGCCCAGGAGCTGATCGACGATTTCGTCATGAAGCTCCGCATCGCACGCCACCTGCGTACCCCCGAGTACAACGAGCTCTTCGGCGGCGATCCCATGTGGATCACCGAAGCCATCGGCGGCATGGGCGAGGACGGCCGCACCCTCGTGACCAAGAGCAGCTTCCGTATGCTCAATACTCTCTATACTCTGGGCTCGTCCCCCGAGCCCAACCTGACCGTGCTTTGGTCTACGGCGCTCCCCGAGCCCTTCAAGCGCTTCTGCGCCAAGGTTTCGAAAGACACCGATTCCATCCAGTACGAAAATGACGACGTCATGCGTCCCATCTACGGCGACGACTACGCCATCGCTTGCTGTGTCTCCGCCATGAAGGTGGGCAAGCAAATGCAGTTCTTCGGCGCCCGCTGTAACCTGGCCAAGCTGCTTTTGATCGCCATCAACGGCGGTTACGATACCACCAGCCATATGCACATTGGCCCGCAGATGCCGGTCATGCAGGGTGACAAGCTGGACTATGACGCCGTCATGGAGCGTTTTAACGTCTACATTCAGTGGTTGAGCCACCTCTACGTCAATACCATGAACGTCATCCACTATATGCACGATAAATATGCCTACGAAAAGATCCAGATGGCTCTTCACGATTCCGTGGTGGAGCGATTCATGGCTTTCGGTATTGCGGGGCTTTCGGTGGTGGCCGATTCCTTGAGTGCCATCCGGTTTGCCCGGGTACGTCCCATCGTGAATGAAGAGGGCTTTGTGACCGAATTTGAAACCGTGGGAGATTTCCCCAAATTCGGTAACGACGACGACCGCGTGGACGGGATCGCCAAGGATATGACCCATCGCTTCATTACCGAGCTTCGGAAGACGCCGACCTACCGCAACGCCATCCATACCCTGTCGGTCCTGACCATCACCTCCAACGTTATGTACGGAAAGAACACCGGCGCCACCCCTGACGGCAGAAAGGCGTTTACCCCCTTTGCCCCCGGCGCTAATCCCATGCACAACCGGGAAGAAAACGGTGCCTTGGCCTCCCTGAACTCGGTGGCCAAGATCTCCTACGACGATTGCCGCGACGGCATCTCCAACACCTTCTCCATCACGCCTGAGGCCCTCGGCAGAACCGAAGAGGAGCGGATCGGCAATCTCGTTTCGATTTTGGACGGCTATTTCTCCAAGAAAGCCCATCACATCAACGTCAACGTCATGAACCGCGAGACGCTGATGAAGGCCTATGAGTCGCCGGAATCCTATCCCAACCTGACGATCCGTGTTTCGGGATACGCCGTGAATTTCAATAAGCTTTCCCGAGAGCAGCAGCGGGAGGTCATCAGCCGCACCTTCCACGAGGTCTTATGAAGGGCAGTCTCCATTCCGTCGCCCCTCTCGGCACCGTACACGCGATCCAAAGCCTGGGAACGGTAGACGGCCCCGGCGTGCGGTTCGTGGTCTTTTTGAAGGGATGCCCTTTGCGCTGCGGATGCTGCCACAACCCCGATACCTGGAGCGACGAGGGCGGAACGCGCTATTCGGCGCAGGATATTGTGGATAAGGCTGTCCGCTATCGGGAATATTTTGGGAAGGAGGGCGGTATTACCCTCTCCGGCGGAGAGCCTCTTTTGCAGGCAGAATTTGCCTGCGAGGTCTTCCGACTCTGCCATCAGGTCGGGATCCACACCTGTCTGGACACTGCCGGCACCCTTTGGAACGACGCCGTGCAGGCGCTTTTATCGGAAACCGATCGGATCCTGCTGGACATCAAATATACCACCGACCCACAGTATCGAAAATATGCCGGTTGCGGCCTGGATGTTCCCCTTGCGTTCTTACGCCACGCCGACGAGGCCTCGATCCCCGTGACCCTGCGGCAGGTGATCATTCCTACCCTGAACGATACGCCTTCAAGCATTCACGAGCTGCGCAGGATCGCCGACGCGCATTCCTGCGTGGACAAGATCGAGCTGCTTCCCTTCCGGAAAATCTGTCAAACCAAATACGATCAAATGGGAATCCCCTTCCCCTTTGCTCATCTGCCCGAGCCGAGTCACGAGACGATGGCGGCACTCAATCGGATGCTTTCCGAATGAGGAGAGCAAACAAAATCAAACACCTTGAAACCGTAAGGATTTCAAGGTGTTTTTTTGATCTTATCGTTCGGCGCGTCTTGCCTTAGGCAGCATGAGCAAAAGGTGAACCGCCTCGTATATGGCAAAGGAGATCGCAAGCACCCACAGGCTTTTGACCATCAGGTTATCAAACGACCGGAGCTTCGACAGCACGACGGCCACCGCCATATGCAGGATATACACCCAAAAGGCCCCGTTCTTGCCAACCCATTTGTAATAAAAATCGCATCCGGCGTTCTTTATTCCGAGGAAGAACTGCAAGAGAAATACCGCAGAAAGAATCCCGCACCAGTACATTTCAAGTGAGCAGTATGGCGTTTTCACGAGATGATACTCGTGTATCTGCAGATAGAAGAAAAGGATTCCGAGTACAAGATAAAGGTATTTGTACCACTTTTTCTTGTGAAAATCCACCCCCGCCAGCAGGTATCCGAGCCCAAAATTCGGCAGGCCGAAGAAGAGTGCGTTTCTCGTATACCGAATCGGCATATCGGTGTTCTGTATCAGGTACATATAGCCGGCGAAGAAGAAATAAATACCGTAGCAGACCGGAACGATGATCTTATAATACGATAGCTTCCGAAGCTTCACCAGCGCAAAATGGATCAGCGACACCACGAACAGCGCGATCAGAAACCACAGCTGAGCACCCGTGTAGGTAATGGGGCGGTTGAGGATGAAAAATTCAAGGAGGAAGTCTTCGTAGAAAAGGGTGGTGAAGTAGTACCCTACCCCGTTTCCGTTGACGAAGCACAGGACAAAATCAAAAACGATATAGAGAAGAAAGCCCGCAATCAAATAGCGAAGCGTCCTTTTGATAAAGCCAAGGGCCATTTTCTCGGCACGCTCCCGATCGGCGGTGCGGTTAAAGTATCCGCTGATGATGAAAAACATCGGCACCGCAAGCCGGTAAAGGGGAAAATGCGCGTACGTCTCCCCCGCCAAATGGATCGCGATCACCAAATAGCACAAAAAGAATTTGAAGATGTCCAGATATACGTTCCTTGAGCGTACTGTATTCATCCTATGAGCCGTCCTTATCTGTTTTTATTATCATATCATATACCGGCTCAAATTTCAAGGAGTTCTTTTGGTGGCCTGAAAGCGTGGCACTTGTAATGGAAGGGGGAGATATCCGTATCTGCATCTGTCATCCTTGCTCCGGCAGTCCGCGTTCGGACATACGTTGCCATAGAATAGTTCTTCAAGTATTGATCTCATAATTATCCTCCTAGGTGTTGGTTAGGATAATTATATCGTGTGTGAGTGCGTTTGCGAATGGGCGGGAGGGGTTGTTTGCGGAAATGTTGCGAAATAATTAACGATATTGATGTTTGCGAAGTATGTTGAAATATGACGGATTATGTGGTATAATTTGGTTAGCGGTTATGGAACTGAGGGATGAGTATGTTTGCAAGGCTAGATAGGTGTATATTGAAACAATATAATATACAAAGGACATTATCAAAATCATCGAGAAAAAGAAAAAGTGAGCGTATTAACCAATGGATACACAAACCAAAAGAGACAATACGATCTTGCTAGGTGCAAGACTATTTTTTGTGCTTTTAATCTTTTCCTTTGTGGGCTGGATCTGGGAAGTCGTGCATGTTTCCATGCTTGCCGGAAAACTAGTCGACCGTGGATTTTTGTTTGGACCCATTTGTCCTATTTACGGAATGACAATGATGATTGCTTATTTGCTGATCGGCATGCCCCAAAAGCCAAACGGCATATTAAAATTTACTCTGGGCAAATGGTATCAATACCCTCTATACGGCATCGCAGCAAGCACTCTGTCTACCCTTGTAGAGTTGATTGTCGGTTATGGCTGCGAGCTTCTGTTTGGCGTTCGTCTGTGGAATTATGCCCACTATGTAATAACGGTTAACGGGCAAGAAATTCCTTTGCATTTTATGGGCTATATTGCATTACCAATCTCCGTGATTTGGCTTGTCCTGATTTTTGTTGTAATGGACTTCTGCTTTCCTGCCTTGTTGAAGCTCACGGAAAAAATTCCGTCCAAAGCAATCAAAATAATCGCTATCATTCTCGGTGCTATTATGGCAGCGGATGTCATTGCATCCTGCATCGCAGTCTTTATATAAGCAGAATCGACCTGCTCACGGGTCAATCATATTTATTGCAAATATAAAGTAATATTTGCATGTAGCAAAAAATCAAAACTATTCACTGATCTGCGTAATACGCCTTCAAAACCTGCGTAGCAGGGCAAGAAAAAGAGCATTTTAAACGATGCTCCAAAATGCTCAAAAAACCTTATAAAACAATGAAAAACGAGCAATCCTAAGATTGCTCGTTTTTGGTCTGAGTGACAAGACTTTCATCTTGCTCGCCGGCAGACGGATGCTCCGCATCCTTACTGCGGCAAAAGAACCGCAAGCGGTTCTTTCCTGCCTTAAGAGAAAAATCCTGTCTCTGCAAGCAATATAAAAGAGGGATAACAAAGTATCCCTCTTTTATATTGGTCTGAGTGACAAGACTTGAACTTGCGGCCTCTACCACCCCAAGGTAGCGCGCTACCAGCTGCGCCACACCCAGATACAACGCTGAATATTATAGCACATCCTTTCGGTTTCGTCAAGGGGTTTTTTGAATTTTTTTCAGAAAAACGTGATCCTTACCAACATCTCTCCCAAGGTTACCAAAAGCTCTCGACAAATGCAAGGATTTCCTGTATAATGAAAGGGATCACTCTTTGAAACGAGGCACCGTATGACAGAACGCTCTCATTCCTCCACCCTGCGGCTCTACGAAACCGACCCCCACCTTACGGTCTTTACCGCCGCCGTGCTTGGCTGCTGCCGGACCGACAAGGGGTACGACGTCGTCTTAAACCAAACCGCCTTTTTCCCTACGGGAGGAGGGCAGCCCTGTGACGGCGGCACGCTGGGGGGCTATCCCGTCCTTGACGTAAGAATCGAGACAGACACCGTCCGCCACACCCTTCCCTCCCCTCTGCCCTTGGGGGGAACGGTCACGGGAGTCGTTGACCAAGAGCCCCGTCTTCGCCGCATGGCCAATCATTCGGGAGAGCATCTCCTGTCCGCCGTTTTGGCAAAGCGTCACGGACTTCGGAACGTAGGCTTCCACATGGGAAGCCGAGACGTGACCTGCGACTTTGACGGCATCATCGACGACGAGGCGCTCCGCACAGCCGAGGACGAGGTGAACCGCCTGATTCGAGAAAACCATCCCATTACGTCCGCCTATCCCTCTCCCGAGACGCTGGCGACCCTGGACTACCGCAGCAAGCTGGACTTGACCGAGCACGTCCGCATCGTTTCCATCGGGGAGAACGGCACTGTGGATCGCTGCGCCTGTTGCGCCCCTCACGTCACAGCGACGGGCGAGATCGGGATCCTCCGCATCGTCGAGCGAGAGCATTACAAGGGTGGGCTCGCCTGCACATTCTCTGCGGCGCCGATGCTCTTGAGCGCATCCGTGAGGAGGCCGACTGCATCGTGGCCCTCTCCACGCTCCTGTCGGCCAAGCCCGAGGGAGGGGCCATACAAGAGGCCGTCCGTCGCCTGTGGGAGGAGCACGAAGGGCAAAAGGAAAACCTTTCTTTCCTGAACGACGTCTTGAACGAAACGATCTGCCAAGGTCTTGACGACGGCTCTCCCTTCATCTGCCATTTTGACTTAAGGGACGATGCCGTGGCTCTCCGTAAGCTGGCCGCCTTGGCCAATCGCAAGACCGGCACCCCGGTGGCGGTATTCGGCGGAAGCGATACGGCAGGATACAAGCTCGTTCTCTGCGCCGACAGCGGCCTGAAGGCCCGGTACGCCTCTTTGACGAAGCTTCTTCCCTGCCGCGGGGGAGGATCGGACTCGCTGATCTGCGGCTCGGTCAAGGCCGACAGGGCAGCTATTGAAGCCGCTTGCCTTACCGTCTTTTCCTAAAAACTGAAAACGCCGACCGGTTGCGGTCGGCGTTTTATTTTCTCATAAAAACCGTAGGGCAAGCTCGGTCAGGTAAACGGCAAGGCAACTGCAGGCCGCTACCGTCACCAGACTCTTTCCCCAAAAGGCCAGTCCAATGGCCGCCACAAGGCCGATGGCGCCGCTGACCACCGAGTCGGTAGCGTACAGAATGGCGGGAAAGGTCATCGCCGCAAGACAGGCACAGGGAACGTAGGCAAGGAAAGAGCGCACAAAGCGATTCTTGATCCTTCCGCGAAAGATCGTCAGAGGCAGGGCACGGATCAGGTAGGTGGTCAGTGCCATTACAAGAATGTAAAGATAGATGCTCATACCGCCACCTCGTCTTCCTCCTCGGGAAGGGGGAACAGGAGGGCGCAGACCGTAGCAGCCAGCACCGTAACGATCACGATCGCAAGGCCCTCCGACACGTCAGAAAGGAACGGCACCCACCGAAAGAGGCAGGCAAGTCCCATAGCCAGGGCCACCGCCGCCAGGATCGGGCGACTCCTCTTGGCCTGAGGCACCACGATAGCTACAAACATCCCATAGAGTGCCACACCGAGCGCCGTTGCGATCGAATCGGGCAGAAGACTCCCCGCCAGCGCACCGAGCAACGTCCCCCCCGTCCAACCCACGATAGGCAGGGCACCGAGTCCCAGCATATAGGGTACCGTCAGCGGTGCCTCCTTGGCCATGGCCAGGGCAAAGATCTCATCGGTATTGTAAAAGGCGGTCAGAAGCCGCAGGCCGAGGCCGAAGCGCTTGCCCATTTTCTGCCCCAACGCCAGGCTCATCAGAGCGTAGCGGCTGTTGATGACCAGCTGTGTCAGGATCATGTCGATCATCGGCCCGCCGGCGGCGATCACCGCCAGCCCCGCAAACTGCCCGGCACTTGTCACGTTAGTCAGCGAGATCAGGGCCGCCTCCAAGGCCTTCAGCCCCTTGGTCACCGCCAAGGCGCCAAAGCCGAAGCTCACCGAAAAATAGCCGATGAAGACCGGCAGGCTGGCCTTCAGCCCCGCCAAATAATCCTTATGTTTCACAATCGTCACCTTACCCATCGCAAATTGGAAAAAAGGAAAGAGGAAACCGCCGAAACCCGGCGGTTTCCAGGATATTTACATCTCTTTTCCGTTTAGGCGTTCGCCCACGGCGCCGCCGGGATGGATCACGGCAAACTGCTCGTTCTGGTAGCCCGTCTCCTCGATCAGAGCCGCCTGAAGGGCATGGAAGATCATGCAGAGGGCGGTGGTGGAGGTGGTTCCCTGGGCGTTGTATTTGTCGGTCTCACGGTTCACATGCTGCTTCAGCACCACGTCGGCCCCCTGAGCCAGAGGCGATTCCATATTCTCGGTCACGGTAATGACCTTAACGCCCTTTTTGCGGCAGATGGCAAGGATCGGCAGAAGCTCTGCCGTCTTACCGCCGCGGGAGGCAAAGACCATGACGTCCCCCTCGGTTAAAAAGCCGGTGGCTCCGTGAACGGCCTCGGCAGGGGAGATGAACCGTGCGGGGCGCTCGATGCAGCAGAGCAGATGAGCAAAATGCTGGCAGATGATGCCGGAATGGCCGCATCCGCTGGTGCCGATCCGCGTCGCGCCGGCAAGCAGCGCTACCGCCGCCGAGAAGGCCTCCTCGTCAAAATGATCCTTCATTTCCCGAATGCAGGCCTCTTCGATGTCATAGGCCTGTCTTGCTTGTTCCAGTGCTTCTTTTTTCATGATGATTCTTCCTTTACATTTTTTATGGTAAAGCCGCCGTCCCCGTTACAGAATCGGGGACTGCTTGTTTATCCGTAAGGGGTTATCCCTTCAGGGTCTCGTCGATGGCCTTGGCGGCCACCTTCCCTGCCCCCATGGCCGAGATGACGGTCGCGGCGCCGGTCACAGCGTCTCCACCCGCGTATACAGCAGTGCGGGAGGTCAATCCCTCCTCGTTCACTACGATACCGCCCCGGGCATTGACCTCAAGGCCGGCGGTGGTATTCTTAATCAGCGGATTGGGAGAGGTACCGATGGACATGATGACGGTATCCACGTCAAGCACAAAGTCCGATCCCTCCACGGGGATGGGACGACGGCGTCCCTTGTCGTCGGGCTCCCCCAGCTCCATGCGGATACAGCGGATCCCGGTCACAAATCCGTTTTTGGGATCGCGGGGGTCGTCGGGATTTTGATAACCGAGGATCTCCACGGGATTGCAGAGAATACGGAAATCGATTCCCTCCTCCCGGGCGTGCTCCACCTCCTCCTTGCGGGCGGGGAGCTCCTCCATGGAGCGTCGGTAAACGATGTAGACACACTCGGCGCCCAGGCGCAGGGCGGTTCTCGCGGCGTCCATGGCCACGTTACCGCCGCCCACCACCGCCACCCGACCGCCCTTCATGATGGGCGTGGTTGCGTTCTCGCGGTAGGCCTTCATCAGGTTGCTTCTGGTTAAAAACTCATTGGCGGAATAGACACCCTTGAGGGACTCGCCGGGAATTCCCATAAAGTTGGGAAGCCCTGCCCCCGATCCGATAAACACCGCCTCATAGCCCATGTCGAACAGCTCGTCCACCGTCAGCGTCTTGCCAATGACCACGTTGGTCTCCACGGTGACGCCGAGGGCCTTCAGCGTCTCCACCTCCTTGGCCACGATGGCCTTGGGAAGACGAAATTCGGGGATGCCATAGACCAATACGCCTCCTGCGGTATGCAGGGCCTCAAAGACCGTCACGTCATAGCCCTTCTTGGCAAGGTCGCCCGCGCAGGTCAGCCCCGAGGGGCCGCTTCCCACCACGGCCACCCGGTGTCCGTTGGACACAGGCCTCACGGGGGGCTCGGTAGCGTTACGGTTGTGCCAATCGGCCACGAAGCGCTCCAGCCGTCCGATGCCAACCGGTTCGAACTTGATCCCCATGACGCACTTGCTTTCGCACTGGCTCTCCTGGGGACATACCCGCCCGCAGACGGCGGGGAGAGAGGAGCTTTCGGTGATGATCCCGTAAGCGCCTTCAAAATCTCTTTGCTTGATCCTTTCAATAAAGTCGGGGATCGCAATATTCACGGGGCAACCGCTGACACAAGGCATATGCTTGCAATGCAAACAGCGCTGCGCCTCGGCGACGGCCATCTCCTCGGTATAGCCTAGGGCGACCTCGTCGAAATTGTGAGCACGTACCTCCGGGGCCTGCGTCGGCATTTCGTGCTTTTTCTCTATCACCGCCATAACGTCCTCCCCTTATACGCCTCGAAAGAGGTTACAGGTCGCCTCGTGAGCATGACGCTCAAAGTCGCCATACATTTTCCCGCGGGACATGGCCTCATCAAAATCGATCTCGTAACCGTCAAAATCGGGACCGTCCACACAGGCAAACCTGGTCACAGCCTTCCCATCGCGGTGAAGGGTCAGCCGGCAACCGCCGCACATACCGGTACCGTCGATCATAATGGGGTTCATGGATACCGTCACAGGTACCCCGTAGGGCCTTGCCGTCTCCACCACAAATTTCATCATGATCAGCGGCCCGATGGCGATGATCTGATCAAAGTACTCGCCCGACTCCAGCATTTCCTTCAGCGGCGCCGTCACGTTACCGTGGCGGCCGTAGGAGCCGTCGTCGGTCATGAGGACCATCCGATGAGAGCAGGCACGGAATTCCTCCTCCAGGATCACAAGCTCCCGATTACGGAATCCGGTGATAGCGGTCACCTCGGCGCCAAGCTGGTAAAACGCCTCGGCAACCGGCATCGCGATAGCACAGCCGACACCGCCCCCCACGATACAGACCTTGCGGATACCGTCGGTGTGGGTCGGCGTGCCAAGAGGGCCGACGAAGTCGGAGATCGACTCGCCCTCGTTCTTGTGATTCAAGGCCTCGGTCGTCGCACCTACCACTTGAAAAATGATCTTAACGGTGCCCTCCGTGGGGTTACATCCCGCCACGGTCAGAGGGATCCGTTCCCCTTCTTCGTCTACCCGAAGAATGATAAACTGCCCCGGCTTGGCCTTTCTTGCCACCAGAGGGGCCTCAATCTCCATTTGTGTCACCGTCGAATTCAGCGACTTTTTCCGCAGGATGCGATACATAGGATTCTTCCTTTTTCGTTGGATTCACACGGCCCGAAACGGGCTTTTTCTATTGTACCCCTTTTCCGACGCTTTGTCAAGGTTTTTCGGCACACCGAAGCACGGCTGTTCCCTCCCGTTGCCGGTTTCCCCATTTTTCTTTGACCGCACGATGATTCCGACAAAAAGAAGCCCTCACAAACGTGAAGGCTTCTTTGACTTATTGGGGATCAGCGCTCGCGGCGGGGACGGAAGGGACGGCGGGGACGCTCAACGGCGGGCTCGTCGGCCATGCCCTCGGGACGAGGGAGAGTATCCTTGTGGGACAGGTTCATTCTGCCCTTTTCGTCGACGCCCAGGAACTTAACGGCCAGCTTATCGCCGACGTTGCAGACGTCCTCAACCTTTTCCACTCTGGTGTGAGCCAGCTTGGAGATGTGAACCAAACCTTCCTTACCGGGAGCGAACTCCACGAAAGCACCAATGGGGATCACGCGGGTAACGGTACCCTCGTAAACAGCACCCACCTCGGGCTCGAAGACGATGTTCTTGATGGCAGCCTCGGCAGCCAGACCGCCGTCGCGGTTGACGGCAGCGATGAAGATGGAGCCGTCGTCCTCGATGGTGATCTCGGTACCGGTCTCGGCCTGGATCTTCTGGATCACCTTACCCTTCGGGCCGATGACGTCGCCGATCTTCTCGGGGTTGATCTTCATGGAGATCATCTTGGGCGCCCACTTGCAGACCTCGGGACGAGGCTCGGCAATGGCCTTCAGAATGATCTCATCGATGATATAATCGCGGCCCTTATGGGTGGTAGCAAGGGCCTCCTTGATGATCTCGGGGGTCAGACCGTCGATCTTCAAGTCCATCTGAATGGAGGTGATACCCTTGTGAGTACCGGCTACCTTGAAGTCCATATCGCCGTAGAAGTCCTCAAGACCCTGAATATCGATCATGGTGGTCCAGCTTCCGTCCTCCTCGGTGATCAGACCGCAGGAGATACCGGCAACGGGGGCCTTGATCGGCACACCGGCAGCCATCAGCGCCAGGGTAGAGCCGCAGACCGATGCCTGGGAGGTGGAACCGTTGGAGGAAAGAACCTCGGATACGCAACGGATGGCGTAGGGGAACTCCTCCACAGAGGGAAGCACGGGAATGAGGGAACGCTCGGCAAGAGCGCCGTGGCCGATCTCGCGGCGTCCGGGAGAACGGACAGGCTTGGCCTCACCGGTGGAATAACCGGGCATATTATAGTGATGCATATAGCGCTTGGACTCCTCCTCGTCGATACCGTCCAGCATCTGAGCGTCGCTCAAGGTGCCGAGGGTAGCGATGGTGAGGACCTGAGTCTGACCGCGGGTGAACATACCCGAGCCGTGGGTTCTGGGCAGGAGGTCGACCTCCGCGGCAAGAGGACGGATCTCGTCCATTCTTCTGCCGTCCACACGCTTCTTGTCGTTGATGAGCCAACGGCGGACGATCTTCTTCTGGATCTTGTAGATCAGCTCCTCGTAGCGGGCCTCAATGTCGGGATACTCCTCGATGAACTTGGCAACGATAGCATCGCGGATGGGGTTCAGACGGGCGTCGCGAACGGTCTTGTCATCGGTATCGAGAGCGAACATAACGTCCTTCTCGCAGAAGGCGAAGACCTTATCGAACATCTCGTGGTCAAACTCACAAGAGGGATAAGCGAACTTGGGCTTACCGATCTCGGCAACGATGCCGTTGATGAAGGCGACCAGCTTCTTGATCTCCTCGTGAGCCAGCATGATGGCGTTGAACATATCGTCGTCAGCCACTTCCTTAGCGCCTGCCTCGATCATGACGACCTTTTCGGCAGAGCCGGCAACGGTCAGCTCCAGAACAGACTTCTCTCTCTGAGCCGAGGTGGGGTTGATGACGAACTCACCGTCCACCATACCGACGAATACGCCGGCAATGGGGCCGTTCCACGGAATATCGGAAATGGACAGGGCGATGGAAGCGCCGATCATGGCCGAGATCTCGGGGGAGCAGTCGTTGTCCACCGACATAACGGTCAGGGTCAGGGATACGTCGTTCCGCAGATCCTTGGGGAAGAGGGGACGCACGGGGCGGTCGATGACACGGGAGGTCAGGATCGCCTTCTCGGAGGGCTTACCCTCACGGCGGAAGTAGCCGCCGGGAATGCGGCCAACCGAATACTGTCTCTCCTCGAAATCCACCGACAGGGGCAGGAAATCGATGCCGTCGCGGGGCTTGGCGGAGGCGGTAGCGTTACACAGGATCGCCGTGTCGCCGTAGCGCACCAAGCAGGAGCCGTTGGCAAGGCCTGCCATCTTGCCGGTCTCGATCACCAGGGGTCTGCCGGCCAGGGTGTATTCAAATACCTTGAATTTCTCAAACATGTTCTTTTTCCTCCAACATATACGTCGTCTCCGTCATACGTCTCCCGATGACGGAGCTTGCGGATTTTCCGCATTTTTTATGGATAGCCACAAAAGCGGCATCATAAACGCAGGAAGGGAACCCAACTGCAAGCAGTTGAGTTCCCCACATAAGCCATATGTTCCGGTGGGGTAGTCAACGTGTGTACGAAAAACCCCGCTCCGGGATTACTTTCTCAGTCCGAGCTTCTCGACGATCGCACGGTAACGGGCGATATCGATCTTCTGGAGGTAGCCGAGAAGATTTCTTCTGTGGCCGACCATCTTGAGAAGGCCGCGACGGCTGTGGTGGTCCTTCTTGTTGGTCTTCAGGTGCTCGGTGAGGGTGACGATGCGATGGGTCAGAATGGCGATCTGAACCTCGGGCGAACCGGTATCGCCCTCATGGGTAGCGTACTTGGCAATAATTGCTGCCTTTTCTTCGGGAGTCATCATGGTGTTTCACCTCATAAAAAATATTTTTTGCGGCTATCCCAGCAACCGGCGGGTGAAATCGGCGTTACGCCCTTTCCCCGGAAGCCGAGGTACCGTCAATACGACAGTATTATACCACCGTCAAGCCCTTTTGTAAATGGCTTTCGGAATATTCATACTTTTTTTACAATTTGCCCGTCCGAACCCCTTCGCGGTCAGGACAGCCCGCTGAAATAGTTGTCGAGCGCGGTCTTCTTGCTGTCAAGATAATAGGAGAAGGGCTGCTTCCCCTTGGCAGCATCGCGGAAGGCATCGTAGGTGCCGGCCCTCACCGCCTTCTCGTCCTCGCCCAGCATAAAGGCAAGATCATAGACGGGAGTCTCTCGGATGAAGTCCAGCATGTCCAGCGTATTCGTTCCGGTAATCAGTCGCTGCATGGCGTCCTTGTAAAACTCGTAGGCCATATTGTCGCAGGAGGCGGCGTTGATGGCCTGGAGGACGTGGCCCATCAGCTCCAGCCGCTGGCTGGTGGCCAGGGCGGCGATGACCGGCGCGTCGGCCGTCATCGGGGTATAGAAGGCCTTTTTCTCCGTCAGCTTGGGGAGAGGAAGCACCTCCCAGGAGAAGCCGGCGTTTTGCAGCGATTCCATATCGGCCACGCTGCCCAAGGCGTAGAGGGACTTTCCTTCCTTGAAAATATCAAAGCCCTTCAAGGTCTTCTTGCTCTCACCGTCCTGCTCCTCAAGGGTAAGCTTTGCCGTGTCCAGCGAGAACAGCTTCTTGACGTGGCTGATCATGGTCTTGGCCGTTTTGGTATCACAGCTCAGGCGGGGCTGGTTCAGATTGTAGCAGGTGAGGAACCGTTCTCCGCTGCTGAAGTAGGCCATGGCCGCCGTTTTGTTTTCCTCAAAGGCACTGACGAAGCGGGTCGTTCCCTTGGGCAGATCCTCAAGAGAGTCAAGGAATCGGTCCCAGGTGAAGGTGCCGTCATATACCTCTTTATATGGGCAGGAAACGCCCAGCTCCTCGGCGTAGGACTTGTTAAAATAGAGACAGGCGTAGGACTCGATTTGTGCGGTAGCGGCTCCTACCGCCCCGTAGACCGCATCACCGACCGTCAGCTGATCCATGCCCTTGTGATCGAAATACGGCGCGCCGTAATCGGCATAAGGGAGGGACTTCAGATTCAAAAGATACCCGCCCTCAAGATACGCGCTCATGTCTCCCGAGCGAATGACCACAAAATCGGAGTAGAAATCGCCGGCTCTGTCGGCCTTCTTGACCTCGGAAAGCAGCGTCGACGCGTTCTTTCGCTCGGTGATAATCTGTACGTTGTATTTTTTGTTGACCAGCTCGTTACGCTTCAATACCGCCGCACGATAGAGGTCATCCTCCTCGTCGAAGGTGTAGCCCGTTCCCTCGGCGACAAGGAAGAAGACGGACGTTCCGTTGAAGTTTGCGCTTCGCAGGTCACCAAGCCATTTTTCTGCCTCGGCCACCCAATCGGGCTCGGTAACGACGGGATAGTCCTTCGATTCATAGGTGTCGGTCAACGGAGGGAAATCGGTTTCAGACTCGGTAGCGGGCCCCGGCTCCTCACCACGGTTGATGATAACGATGCCGCAGGAGGACAGGAGCAGGAGTGCGGCCAAAAGACAGGCCGTCAGTCGGAATACTTTCATCGATCCATTTCCTTTTTATTTTGTAGTAGCAGGTTACGCCTTTTTGTAGGTGGTGCCCTGGGGGGTATCGATCAGGGTGATGCCCCGGGCGGCCAGCTCGGCGCGGATGCGGTCGGCCTCAGCGAAGTTCTTGGCCTTCTTGGCGGCGGCGCGGAGTGCGATCTGCTCCAGAATTTCGGGATCGCCCTCCTCCTCGTCCTTGGCTTCGGGCGCAAAGGGCGTCAAAAGATTCAGCGCCAGCACGCGGTCAAAATCGGCCACCAGCGCCCGCTTGGTGGCGTCGCTGGCCTCCAGCTTCAGCACGTCGTACACGGCGGTAATGGCAAGAGAGGTATTGACGTCATTACCGAGAGCCTCCGAGAAGGCCTCCTTGGCCTTGGCAAGGATCTCCTGGTCCACGGTGCCGTCGCTTGTCAAGGCAGCCGTGCGGGTGCGGAGCTTACGGTAGGCGGTGACGGCGTTGTCCAGGGCCTCGTAGGAGAAGACCAGGGGCTTGCGGTAATGGGACTGCAGGCAGAAGTAACGGTAGGCCAGGGGATCGTAGCCCTTTTCCTTGAGCAGGTCAAGGATCAGGAACTCGCCCTTGGACTTGGACATCTTGCCGGCGGTGGTGTTGAGATGAAGCACGTGGAACCAGAAGTTACACCACTTATGGCCGAGGTAAGCCTCGGTCTGTGCGATCTCGTTGGTATGATGGGGGAAAGCGTTGTCAATACCGCCGCAGTGGATGTCCAGCGAATCGCCGCAGTACTTCAAAGAGATGGCGGAGCACTCGATGTGCCAGCCGGGGTACCCCACTCCCCACGGACTGTCCCACTTCAGCTCCTGATCGTCGAACTTGGACTTGGTAAACCACAGGGCAAAGTCGGCAGGGTTTCTCTTGTTTTCGTCACCCTCCACGCCCTCGCGGACGCCGACTGCCAGATCCTCGGCATCGTGCTCGCCGAAGACGTAGTATTTGTCCAGCTTAGAGATGTCGAAATAGACGTTACCGCCTGCCTCGTAGGCATAGCCGTCGGCAAGGAGCTTTTCGATCATTTTGATAAACTCGGGGATACAGCCGGTAGCAGGCTGGATGACGTTTGGCTTTTTGATGTTCAGCGCTTCGCAGTCCTTCATGAAGGCATCGGTGTAGAACTTGGCGATCTCCATGACCGACTTTTTCTCCCGCTTGGCGCCCTTCAGCATCTTGTCCTCGCCGTCATCGGAGTCACCGGTCAGGTGGCCCACGTCGGTGATGTTCATGACACGCTTGACCTTATAGCCGAGATAATCGAGGGAACGGACAAGGGCGTCTTCCATGATATAGGTACGCAGGTTACCGATATGGGCAAAGTGATAAACGGTAGGGCCGCAGGTGTAGATTTTAACTTTACCGGGCTCGTTGGGGATGAAGTCTTCTTTTGTGTGGGTCAGGCTGTTGTAGAGTTTCATGGTGGGTTCCTTTTTTGTTTTTAAGGGAGTTCGTTTGTTTTGATTGTTAGGAATAGTAATGGCACATTGGTGTTTTTATGCTTTTCTTTGCACGCGAAAATTATGATTCTTCAAGTCGGAATTTTCCGCATTTCTTTGCTCGTGGAGGTGAAGATTCTTCGAATCGGTGTTTTTTCTCACTTTCTTTGCACGCGCAAAGAAAGTGACAAAGAAAGCGCGCTAAAACTTTTTCTTCTTCTTCGAAGAAAAAGTTTTAGAATCAAAAAGAAGAAGCTTCACGCCTCGCCTGTGCGCGTTTAGCGCACGGTCGGCTCGGCGGTTTGGCTTTGTAAAAGCAAAAGGGAAAGAAATCTAAAACGCGCCCGACGGCTCTTGGCATTGCCGGTGCAAAAGGGGATTGCGCCATGCGGTGTGCCAGTCTCTGCGGGTCGGTGATTCTTTCAGAGGCGTTACCCTCTGCGGCACACAATGAAAAAGTTGAATGGGCGCAGTATTATTGCCAGAAAACGTTCTCTGCGGCCATCTTTTGAAAAAGCTATATTAACAGCACTGTCTTACGCTTTTGTAAGTATCCCCGATCGCAGGAGCTTTGGCCGCAGTGCCGCAGGTGTTCCCTTAGGAGGTTGGGCGTTATCTTTTAGAGAAAGGGTGGGGGGATCCCGAAGGGGGGAGGGCGTCGGAACGAGCGAGTCAAAACTTGTTTTTGACCGCGACTGACCGCCCTTCCCCCTTGGCGGCTTCTTTGGTTCCTTTCTTGGCCGACCAAGAAAGGGACGAAAAAAGAATTCTACTTGTTCTATCTTCCTAACAAACGATCAGAAGAAACAATCGCATTAAGAAGAAATCAACACCTCACCCCGTAGGGAAAACCTTACTTCTGCAGCTCCTCGATCTTCTTCTCCAGCGCCTCCATCTGTACTCGCAAACGGCAGATCTCCTGGGACACCGGGTCGGGCATATGCACCTGGTCAAGGTCAACTCTGACGTTGTTCCGCTTCACCACCCGGGCGGGAATACCAACGGCGGTGGAATCGTCGGGCACCTCCGAGAGGACCACGGCGTTGGCGGCGATCTTGCAGTTATCGCCCACACGGAAGGGGCCGAGGATCTTGGCGCCGGCACCTACCATCACGTTGTTTCCGAGGGTAGGGTGACGCTTACCCACGTCCTTGCCGGTACCGCCCAGCGTCACGCCCTGATACAGGGTGCAGTTGTCGCCGATCTCGGCGGTCTCGCCGATGACGACGCCGCTTCCGTGGTCGATGAATAAGCCCTTACCGATGGTGGCTCCGGGATGAATCTCAATGCCGGTGAGAAGCTTGGCCGTCTGACTGATGAGACGGGCGGGCAGCGGATAGCCGCTGACGTGGAGCTTGTGAGCGATCCGATAAGCGATCACCGCATGAAAACCGGAGTAGAGCATGGCAACCTCCAGGTTCGAGGATGCCGCGGGGTCCCGCTCGCGGATCGAGGCGATCTCACGCCGCAGGGATTCGTAGGCCAGAAACGCTTTTTCAAGGATACGGTCCATATCTGTCTTACCTCCTGCCGCTCGGCGGCAACGGGTCATTTTTGTGATAACGTTATTCAGTATATCATTATATAATATTTTCATCAATTTGTAAAGGGGTCGGGACGGCTTTTTGCCAATATTTTTTTACCGCCATGCATCATTTTGCCCATTTTTGCAGGAAAATCCGCATTTATCCTTGACAAACGGCACGTTAACCCCTATAATAATGGTATAATTTGAAGGAATAACCCTTTTCACTTGCAGAAACGGGCGTCCTCCTCCGATTTTGAAGGACGCTTTCCGGCAAACTTGCAAAAATTGTGTCTCATTCCATCACAAAATACGAGGAATCATCATGAAAAACGACCTTCTCGACCGCATTCGCTCCTCCATGCCCTCCTTTTCGAAGGGCCAGCGCGCCATCGGCAACTATATTCTCACCAATTACGACAAAGCCGCCTTTATGACCGCCTCCCGCCTGGGCGAGGTGGCAGGCGTCAGCGAATCCACCGTGGTACGCTTTGCGACCGCCCTGGAATTCGAGGGATACCCCGAGCTGCAGGTGGCTCTGCAGGAGCTGATCCGCATCCGTCTGACCTCGGTCCAGCGCATGGAGGTCACCAACGACCGCATCGGCGAGGGCGACATTCTGGAAAACGTGCTGAACTCCGATATGGCCAAGATCCGCGCAACCCTGGAGACCATCAGCCGCCGCGACTTCAATCAGGCCACCGAGGCCATCATGAAGGCCCGCCGCATCTATATCATCGGTATGCGCTCCTCGGCATCGCTGGCCTCCTTCCTGTCCTTTAACCTCCGTTTTATGTTCGATAACGTGACGCTGGTTCAGACCACCAGCGGCAGCGAGATCTTCGAGCAGCTCCTCCGCGTCTCCCCCGAGGACGTCGTCATCGCCATCAGCTTCCCCCGCTATTCCAAGCGCATCATCAACGCCGTGGAATACGCCAAGCTCCAGGGGGCCCACGTGGTGGCCCTAACCGACTCGGGGCTCTCTCCCATCGCCGCCTACGCCGATTCGGGGCTCTACGCCAAGAGCGATATGGCCTCCTTCGTGGATTCACTGGTGGCGCCTCTCAGCATCATCAACGCCCTGCTGGTAGCCATCGCCCGCAAGAAGCAGACCGAGCTGCAAAACGTCTTCTCGCGGCTGGAGTCCATCTGGGACGAATTTGACGTTTACGATAAGGACAGCCGTAACTGACATGAAAGAAGGACCCATCCGAATCGCCGTCGTCGGCGGCGGTGCCGCCGGTATGATGGCGGCCGCCAAGGCCCTCTCTCTGGGGGCCGACGTGACTCTCTACGAAAAGAACGACCGCATGGGACGGAAGCTGGCCATTACCGGCAAGGGACGCTGTAACCTGACCAACAACTGCACCTCCGAGGAATTTCTGCAGAACGTTCCCACCAACCCCCGCTTCCTCTATTCCGCTTATCATCACTTTACCGCCCAGGACACCATGGCGTATTTTGAAGAGCTGGGGGTGCCTCTCAAGACCGAACGGGGCAATCGGGTCTTTCCCGTCTCCGACCGCGCCTTCGATATCGTTGACGCCCTGGAACGCCAAGTGAAGGGCCACGTGGTCCATCGCCGCGTAACGGGGCTGGTCACCGAGAACGGCCGTGTCTGCGGTGTGACGGCGGGGGGCAAGACGGTCTCCTACGACGCCGTCATCGTCTGCACCGGCGGACTCTCCTATCCCCGCACCGGCTCCGACGGCGATGGCTTCCGCTTCGCCGAGAGCCTGGGCCTTGAGGTGGTTCCCGCCCGTCCCTCTCTGGTACCGATGGAGTCACCCGACGGCTTTTGTGCCGCCATGCAGGGACTTTCCCTCAAAAACGTGGCCCTCCGGGTGGAACGGGAGGACGGAAAGACCGTTTACACCGATTTCGGGGAAATGATGTTTACCCACTTCGGCGTCACCGGCCCCATGATTCTCAGCGCCTCCTCCATGATTCCCGACTTGGCGCCCGGCAAATACCGTCTCCTTTTGGACCTGAAGCCGGCTCTGTCGGAAAAGGAGCTGGATCACCGCATCCTCTCCGATTTTTCCAAAAATCAAAATCGCGACTTTTCCAATGCCCTGGGTGCTCTGTTACCCGCCAAAATGATTCCCGTCGTGGTGGCACGCTCCGGCATTGCCCCAACCAAAAAGGTCAACGCCGTCACCAAGGAGGAGCGCAGGGCACTGGTCGCTCTGCTCAAGGGCTTCTCGGTGCGGCTTTCGGGCTTCCGTTCCATCGACGAGGCCATCATCACCAAGGGGGGCGTATCGGTAAAGGAGCTGAACCCCAAGACCATGGCCTGTAAGACCATCCCCGGCCTTTTCTTTGCCGGCGAGGTCATCGACGTGGATGCGTATACGGGTGGCTTCAATCTCCAGATCGCCTTCTCTACCGCCGTTTGCGCCGCTGAGGGTGCCTGCTCTTCTCTGTCATAAGTCACCTTTCGAGGATTTTCCCGAGCCGTTCGGGAAAATCCTCGTTTTTTTACGTCTCCACTCTTGAAATTTCCTGCCCTCCTGTGGTATAATGAAGGGAACCTCTTCTTATTGATGTAGAAAGATGCTTGGCCATCTTTTCCTGTATTCAACCGTTTTGCCCTCCCCGGGGCAGGAAAGGAATCCCCTATGAACCAAAGAAAAAGGCGAAAGAAACGGTATTATTACGCCACCTCACAGGTGTTTTTACAGATGCTTATCATCCTGCTTGTTATTCTGGTGCTGGTCGCCGCCTTTTTGATCCACAAAACATCTTCCGGCGGCTTTGGTGACGTCGAAATCATCGGCACCGACCATACCAGCGATTCGGACAGCAAGGAGACGGTCGATCTCCCTGACCTCGGCACTATCACGGTCCCCCCGGCTCCGCTGGGCCCCATCGAGGCAAATCCGCTTTACGATGGCTTTGAGCTCCCCATCAGCGGTGCCACCGGTTATGCAACCCTGGCCACCGAGGTGAGAGAAGGGCCAGCCGACCAGTTCGAGGTGATCCTGAACCTGGAGCCCGGAGACGTCTTTACGATCCTGTCACTGGCGGGCGATTGGCTGCAGATCAAAGCGGGAACCGTCGTGGGTTGGATGCCCTCCATTCAGTGTCTTGTGAACCTGCCCGACGTGGTACCCTCCATCGCTTACAATAACACCAATGCCTACCGCTCCCTCTTCCGCGCATCCGAGCTAAAGATCAACGGTATCACCGGAGAAAAGCTTTACGATGCGAAGTCCTTCAATCCCCGCTTGAATCGGGACGAGTTTATCATGCCGGTGCTGATCCCCGCGGCCAAAAAGCTCTGTGCCGCCCAACAAAGTGCCTTAAAATTCGGGCGCACCCTGATCGTTTACGAGGCCTATCGCCCCCATGAAACACAGATGACCGTTGCTAAAGCCGTCAAGGCCATGGCACAGGTCAATCCCACCGTGTACGGGGGCTTGAATTCCGGCTCGTGGAGCATTTCCTGGTTCATCGCCACCTCTCTCAGCAATCACCAGATGGGCTTTGCCTTTGACGTCAGCCTCGGCAACGTCACCGAGTATCAAAAGGAAACCATCGGCAAATATTCCGTTAACCGCGTCACGGCCTACGACAGCTGCCAAATGCCCACCGAAATACATGAGCTCAGCGTTAAGGCCATCAACTATCAGAAGCCCTTCCCCTCCTCCCAAAAGACCGGATGGGAAAACCTGCCTCTGGCCAGCACCATGACCGGAGATGCCAGGCTCTTGCGGTATATCTGTACCGGAGCAGGTCTGACGCCTTTGGCCTCGGAGTGGTGGCATTTTAATGATCTGGACACGCATACCCTTGTGAAAAACAAACACTGCATGGGAAATTTCTACACCAGCGTCTGCGTCAGCACCCTTCCGGATTGATCGTTAACAGCTTTTACGCTAAGGATTTTTACCATTTATGAACACATTACGCTTTCGCTTATTTTTCCTTTTCGTTCTCCTGTCTCTCACGTTGCTTTTGGTTTCCTGCAGCTCTTCCCTTGACGACCATTCCTCTTTCCGGGACGTCACCGTCGAGCTGGGAAGTGACCTCGCCCTGACCCCTGCGATGTTTTGTGAGGGATACGTAGACCCCGACACCGTCCGCTTTGCGGCGGAAGGTACCGCTTCGGTTGACCTGAATACCGCCGGCGTTTATAAGATCACATTGGAACACTTAGGCGGCAAGAACACGGTCACCCCCGTCACCGTTTCCCTTACCGTCCGCGACACCACGCCGCCTACCGTCGCCTTCCGTGATCACACGGCTGACGTAGGCTACCTGCCAAAGGCCGAGGACTTCGTAGTGAAGGCCGAGGATCTCTCCCCGCTCTCCTATGACGTAACCGTGGCCGATCCCGATGCCTTTCTCACCTCGGTGACCGTCGCCGTCACCGATGCCTACGGTAATATAACCAAAAGCGAGCAAACCCTTTCCCTGAACTGGCTAAAGCCCACCTACACGCTGGAGCTTGGCTCAACGCTCCGTGAGCCCGACCTTCTGATCGGCGTCGGCTACGGAAACGGAGCCTTTACCGCTGAGCAGCTGGCATCGGTTGGCTCTGCTGTCGGAGAATTTGAGTTGACTGCCGAGTCGAGTGGCCGTACGCAAACCGTCAAGATCACCGTGGCAGACACCACGCCGCCCGTGCTTGAGCTCCGCAACCTGCACCGCCTCCCCGGCAAGAAGGCCACTATGGAGGACTTTATCGTCTCGGCTACCGACCTGTCCGCCGTCACCACCGAGCTGGTGACCCCTCTTGACATGACGAAGAACGGCAAATATACCATCGTGATCGCCGCCACCGACGAAAGCGGCAATCGTACCGAGGCCGAAGCACAGCTTATCATCTCAAAAAGCTCCGACTATACTCCGCCCGTTTTCGAAGGGCTGACTGCTATGTCGGTGGTGCGCGGCGCCACCCCCGACTATCTGACCGGGGTGTCGGCCGTCGATAAGGTAGAGGGCACGGTTCGCTTCACCGTCGACGCCTCCGCCGTCAAGCTGGACAAGGCCGGTACCTACTACGTTACCTACAAAGCCACCGACTCCTCCGGCAATACGGTGACCAAGAAGCGAAAGATCACCGTCGCCAAGCACACCGCTGACGATACCGCCGCCCTCGTCAAGGAGATGTCCGAGCAGATCGGAAACGAGTTTAAAAGCAAGAAGGACGAGGTGTTGGCCATTCGGGAATTCGTTCGTACCATCCGTTACAACAACGAATGGGGCGAGCCCGATCCTACCTATTACGGCTTTACCGTCTGGAAGGGCAACTGTAAGGTGCACGCCACCTGCTTAAAGGACCTTCTCGACCTTCGCGGCTACGAAACGAACCTCATCTGGCTGATGGACAAGTACACCCCTCATTACTGGGTACAGGTCAAGCTGGACGGAAAATGGTATCACATCGACGCGACTCCCGTCGGAACCCATAACAAGGCCCCCGCCCTCATGAACGATGAGGAGCGTCTCTACTATCTCCGTGAGAACAACTATACCACCCCGCGGCTGTGGGACACGACCCTGTGGCCCGCCTGTCCGTAAAAGGAGCCGATTTTGAATCTGATTCTCTTTCTCGTCGGGCTTGTCATTTACGCAAGCTACGGTATCGGAGGAATGGCCTTCCTTGCCTTCTCCCTCTTAACCGCTTACGTCGCCGCCCGCTTCGTCAAGGGACGCAAATGGGTCATGATCCTGACGGTGGCCGTCAACGCCGCCCTGCTGGTCTTCTTTAAGGTCCTACCCTATACCAAGCTGACGCTGATCGCTCCCTTCGGCGTTTCCTATTACACCTTTCAGATCATTTCCTATCTGGTAGACGTTTACCGTGGAAAATACGAGGCCGAACGAAATCTCTTTTGGTTTGCTCTCTACGTTACCTATATCCCCCATCTCTTCTCCGGCCCCATTGAACGCTATGACCTCATGTGTCAGAGCTTGAAGGACAAGCGCCGCATCACCTGGCAAAGCTTATCCGACGGCGGTCTCCGGGCCCTGTGGGGTGCTTTTAAGATCTTCGTGATCTCGGCCCCGGCCGGTGTTCTTCTTTCGCATATGATCGCCGATCCCAAAAAATTCGGGGAATATACCGGTGCCTTTGCCCTGTTTGCCATGCTCCTCTACGCCGTTCAGCTCTACGCTAATTTCAGCGGTACCATGGACGTGGCCATCGGCGTTTCAAGGATCTGGGGCATTGGGCTTTCGGAAAACTTCGACGCTCCCTATTTTTCCCAGAGCTTCAAGGAGTTCTGGCGTCGCTGGCATATCACCCTTGGTGCGTGGCTTCGTGATTACATTTACATTCCTCTGGGCGGAAGCCGCTGCGGTAAGGTGAGGCGGGTTTTCAACCTGCTGGTCACCTTCTTCGTGTCGGGTATCTGGCACGGGCTCCACTATATCCTGTGGGGCTTGATCAACGGCGTTTTCGTCGCCGTGGGGGACAAGCTCAAGACCAGATGGAAGCCTCTCAATATCGCAGGCACCTTCTGCCTCGTCACCCTTTTGTGGGCCTTCTTCATCTGGCCTGATACCGTGACGGCTCTTACGATGATCGGCTCGGTCTTCACCACCTTTAACTACGGCGCCCTGTTTGCCGCACTGCCCACCATGGGGCTGTCGGCAGGAGGCGGGATCGCCTTTGGTGTCGCACTCATCCTGCTGTGGCTCTTTGACCTGAAGCGGGAGACTCTCTCCGCCAAGGCGTCGGCCTTCCGTCCCGAAGCCAAGGTAGCCATTGCCGGCGCCCTCACCCTTGCCATTCTGCTCTTCGGCGTTTACGGCATCGGCTTCGACTTCGGCGGCTTCGTCTACACCGGTATGTAAAGGAGGCGTGACATGACGAAAAAACGAACCCTTACCCTCCTCCGCTGCCTTGCGATCCTGATGATCCTTCTCCTGCTCTTTGCGGGGCTGAACCGCTTGGTGGAGCCCAAGTACATGACCGCCCTGGTAGAGGGCAGTATGCTCTCACAGTATTACCGCGAGGCCGGCGGACACGACGTGATCTTCGTGGGAGACTGTGAGGTCTACGCCAACTTCTCTCCCCTTGAGCTCTACCGCGAAAAGGGCATCACCGCCTACGTCCGCGGCTCCTCTCAGCAGCTCATTTGGCAATCCTACTACGTTCTGAAGGAGACCCTCCGCTACGAGACCCCCAAGGCCGTGGTCTGGAACGTCAACGCCATGCGCTACGGGGAAAACGCTGCCGTGATCAAAGAATCGTATAACCGTCTCGCCATCGATCAGATGCGCTGGTCGGCGGAAAAGGTCGGCATAATCCGCGCCTCCATGACGGAGGATGAGAGCTTCCTCTCCTACGTCTTCCCCATTCTCCGCTACCATTCCCGCATCTATGATCTCACAAAAGAGGATCTGACCTACTTCTTTACCGAGCAGGACACCACCTGGAACGGTCATCTCATGAATCAAGAGGTCAAGCCCGTGGGCTCCTTCCCCGCCAAGCGCCCCTTGGCCGATTACGCCTTCCCCGCCATCTGCTACGACTATTTGGATCAGATGCGCAAGCTGTGTGAGGAAAAGGGCGTGGAGCTGATCCTCGTCAAGGCCCCCAGCCTCTACCCTTACTGGTACGACGAATACGACGCCCAGATGGAGGCCTATGCTTCCGAGCATAACCTGGCCTTCTACAATTTCACCGAAATGGTGGATGAGCTGGGTATCGACTTTACCACCGACACCTACGACGGCGGCTACCACCTGAACCTGGCAGGAGCCAAGAAGCTCTCGGCTTACTTTGCCGAGACGCTGGCCACCCGCCACGGCATTCCCGATCGCCGCAACGATCCCGAAATCAAAGCCGTATACGACGAAAAGCTCGCCCAATACGACGAAGCACAGAAAGGATAATCCGTTATGAAACAGCTTCTTCTCTTCCTTCTCGCCGCACTCCTCACCCTGGCGCTTGCGGCCTGCTCACCCAACGCGAATAACAGCGGCAATCCCAATACTCCCGCACAAAGCGATTCCGACAACGGAGGCGAATCGAATGCCGACAATCAGACCGATAACACCGTCGTTTACGCCTATAAAATCGGTAAGATCGTCCTGACCCCCGGTGAGCTTCTCCCCCTCGATCAGCTCCCCACTCCCGACTCCGTCGCCCAGGTAGATAGCTGCGCCGGCGACGGCTACGATAACTTTTATACCTTCGGCAACCTGGAGATCACCGGCCACCCCACCGCCGAGGGAGAGATCATCTATTCCATCTACTTCTTCTCCCCCGAGGTGGCAACCCCCGAGGGCGTTAAGCCCGGAGATCCCTTTACCAAGGCCGCCGATATCTACGGAAGCGATTATACCCGGAATCACAACACCGTGATCTATACCAAGGACGGCGTCGATCTCATCTTCGTTCTCACCGACGAAAATATCCTTTCCATTGAGTACATGATGGTAACCGAATAAAGAAGAAACGCCCAAGGGCTCTGCCCTTGGGAATCCCGCCAATGGGGGCTTTTTGAAAAAAGCCCCCTTGGAACCCCAAAAACTTTGAACAGCCCGAAACTTCGTTTCGGGCATTATTTTTCCATGCCAACATCCTTTCCAATCGTTCTCTGCCCTTGTACCGTTATGAGAAGCACCTCTCCCCCTTCCCCCCCATCAAAAGTTCTTGAAGGGTCAAGGGAAACTTCTTTCAAGAAGTTTCCCTTGCGGGGCCCGGGGCAGAGCCCCGCACATTCCTCTCCCTACTCCCCAATCTGTGACAGCAGGGCGTCCAGCTTGGCCATGGCCTCGGTACGCTCGGCCTCCCCCGTCATCTTTTCTGCCAGAAACCCAAGCGCCCGAAGGCGGTCGGCGGTCTTCTCCTCCGACGAGAAGGCGATCTCTGCCATCTCCCGTATGATGCGCTTCTCGTCGGGCATTTTGCGTCTGCTCATATGCCATCCCTCCTTTCCGGGGCAGATGCCCCCGCTATGATGGTACACCGTTCAGGAGATTTTGTCGTCCCCGATTTCTCCCCGCTTTTTCCCATAGAAAAAACGCCCTTGCATCCCGCAAGGGCGTTTTCTGTTCATCGGTGATGGTGAATTACAGCACGTCGGCAATATCGTAGATCAGCCGCTCGGTCTTTTCCCAGCCGAGGCAGGGGTCGGTGATCGACTTACCGTAGACGTTCTCTCCGATCTTCTGACAGCCGTCCTCAAGATAGCTTTCAATCATAAGCCCCTTCACGTAAGAACGAATGTCCTCGGAATGACGGCAGGAGTGGAGCACCTCCTTGGCAATACGGATCTGCTCCAAATACTGCTTGCCGGAATTGGCGTGGTTGGTATCGATCAGCACCGCCATATTCTGAAGCCCCTTGGCCTGATAGGCGTCATACAGCGTAATGAGATCCTCGTAGTGGTAATTGGGGTGAGAGATGCCGCGATCGTCCACATATCCCCGCAGGATCGCGTGAGCCAGCGGGTTACCGAGAGACTTGGCCTCCCATCCGCGGTACAGGAAGGTATGGGAGTGCTGGGCGGCGGTAATGGAATTGAGCATAATGGACAGGTCGCCGCTGGTAGGATTCTTCATGCCGCAGGGAATGTCCAGACCGCTGGCGCAGAGGCGGTGCTGCTGATTCTCCACCGACCGCGCCCCCACCGCCACGTAGGACAGCACGTCGGACAGATACCGATGGTTTTCGGGGTAGAGCATCTCGTCGGCACAGGAGAAGCCGGTCTCGGAGAGGGCTCTCATGTGCAGAGCACGAATGGCCAGCAGGCCCTTCAGCATATCGGGATGCTCGCTGGGGTCGGGCTGATGGAGCATACCCTTGTAGCCGTCGCCGGTGGTTCTGGGCTTGTTGGTATAGATGCGGGGGACGATGACGATCTTGTCAGCCACCTTGTCCTGCACGGTACGGAGGCGGGAGATGTATTCGATCACGGCATCCTCGCGGTCGGCCGAGCAGGGTCCGATCACGAGAAGAAATTTTTTAGACTCACCGGTAAAGATCTTTTGGATCTCAGCATCCTCGGCGGCCTTCCGCTTGGCCATTTCGGGGGACAGAGGATATTGCTCCTTGATGTCCTTCGGAATGGGCAATTTGCGGTAGAATATCATATTCATAGCAGCAGTTCCTTTCTTGGCAGGGCAGGTTATTTCACCTTGTCAAAGGCGTCACGTCGTACAGTCGACTGACGCATCATGTCCTTCATGGCCTCCACGTCCCCCACGGCAAGCTGCCCGCGAAGACGGTCGAACTGGGCACGGAAGAGATCCATTTGGCGAAGGAGGGCCTCTCGGTTCATGAGAAACAGCTCACTCCACATATCCTCGTTGATATGGGCGATCCGCGTCAGATCGCGGAAGGAGTTTCCGGTGTAGTTCTCCAGGTTCTGAAGATCGTTACAGGTCATCAGCACCACAGCAAGACAGTGGGCCAGCTGGGAAACGAAGGCCACGATCTCGTCGTGATCCTCGGGGGACAGCTCCGACACCCGGGCATAGCCCAGCTCCTCCCCCAGCTGCTTGATGAGAGCCACCGCCTCGGGGGTATTCTTGTCGGTGGGGGTCACAATATAGTTGGCCTCGTCCACCTTCACGCCGGCGCTGTTCCGGACGCCGTAGACCTCTCGTCCCGCCATAGGGTGGGCGGCCACGAATTCCACATCGGGGCGCAGGAGCTCCTGAACACGGTAGACCACCGAGGTCTTGACGCCCGTCACGTCGGTCAGGACGGCGCCTGGCTTCAAATATTGCTGGTACCGCTCGATCCAGTCAAGGAACACGCGGGGATAGAGGGAAAAGACCACAAGATCGGCCTCTCCCACGAGGGAAGGATCCACTTCGGTGGTTCCGTAATCGATGATGCCCTGCTCCAGCGCGTAGTCAACGGAGGACTGACTGCGGGTGATACAGGTGACGTGATAGCCCTTCTTTTTCAGGGCAATGGCGTAGCTTCCGCCCATCAGACCGAGGCCGACGATCAGAATGTTGGTTTTCTTGGTGAGTTTCATGGGATTTCCTTTGCTGATTGGGAATTAAAAGCGCTCCAGTGCGTGCAGCACCTCAAAAAAGTCAGGGAAGCTCTTGTTGACCGCCTCGGCGCCCTCGATGGTACCGCCCACCCGGGTGAGCAGCACGGCGCAGGCCATGACGATGCGATGATCGTTGTGGCCGGACAGAGGAACGTCGGGAGTCTTGAGCTCACCGGGAGCCTCCACGGTGATGAGGTTATCCCCCACCGTGACGCTGACGCCGCACTTGGCAAGCTCCTCTGCCATAGCGGCACCACGGTCGCTTTCCTTGATCTTAAGACGGTCGGTATTGGTCAGCGTCACGCCGTTCAGCGCCGCCGCCGAAGCCATAAGAACGGGAGCCAGATCGGGGCAGTCTCCCACGTCGATGGTGGGACATCCCCGTCCCAGACGGCCGAGGAGCCGTCGAATCACGGCGTCGCCCTGAAGAGTCTCCCGCAGAAGCCCTTCCACCTCGATCTCAGAGCCGAGGGCATTCAGCGCCAGAAAGAAGGCTGCGTTTGACCAGTCTCCCTCTACCGTCAGCTCACGAGGCTCGTATCGCTGACCGCCGGGAATCAGAATCCGGTTGTCAGTCAGCTCCACCCGAATGCCGAAGGCCCCCAGGGCCTGGGCGGTCATCGCAATGTAGGAGCCCGACATCACGGGAGGGATCAGCTCGATCACGCTGTATCCCTCCAGTAAAGGCAGGGTAAACATCAGACCGCTGATAAATTGGGAGGAAATATCCCCCGCCACGCGAAAATGACCGCCACAGAGCGGCCCGCCCACAGTGAGGCGATCCTCGCCGCGGTCGAAAAGAAGCCCCTGGGACAAGCAGATCTGCTCATAGACGTCAAGTGGACGGCTGAGAAGCGTCGTGCTCCCCGTCATAACGGCCTCCCTCTCCGAGAGAAGACAGAGGGGCAGGAAGAACCGCAGGGTACTGCCGCTCTCCCGACAGGGGAAGGTGGCCTCCCCCCGCTTGCGGGGATCGGCGCCCGTAACGGTCACGGTATTCCCCTCCCGATGCCAGACCGCACCCATGGCGGAAAGGCAGTCGAGGGTGGCTTTCATATCCTCCGATTGGGAGATACCGTGAATGACGCTGGTCCCTTCGGCAAGCCCCGCGCAGATGAGCATCCTGTGGGCAGCGCTTTTGGAGGGAGGAGCCGTGACGGTTCCCCGATAGAGGGTTTTGGGAATTGATATGTTCATGAGATCTCCTCGGACCCACGTCTTTCTTTTTAAGAAAGACGGAAAGAAGGACGTTTTTAGCCTCCCTCCGAGAGGGAGGTGTCATTTGCTTTGCAAATAACGGAGGGAGCCTGCGGCATAAAGGACGAGAAGCAGCTTCATGCACAGCACGCCCACCTTTTCGCTCCGCTTCGCAAAGGCAGCTTGTTACGGTTTAGTCAGCAAAACGCCGCCAAAACAGCGTTCGCCACCTCGTCCACCCTGCCGTTTCCGTCGATACGAAGGTCGCAAACGGCCCGATAGACGGGATAGCGTTCCTCGTACCGCTTCCGAAGCGCTTCGCAGTCGGAGGACAGAGGACGGTCGGCCGTCGGGATCAGACGGTCAAGGGAACGGTCAAGCCAGAACAGTCTGCCGTTGGCCTTTAAGCGATCGACGTTTTCCGCCCGCAGGACGGCACCGCCGCCGGTGGCAATCACGGCGCCCTTCACCTCGGCGGACAGGCGGGCGATCGCCCGACTCTCCAGATCACGGAAGGCGGCCTCACCGTAGGTAGCAAAATAGTCGGGGATCGGCATACCGGCCTCCTTCACGATCTCCTCGTCGGAATCATAGAAGGGACGGCCAAGGGCTTCTGCCACCGCTTTTCCCACCGAGCTCTTCCCGCTGGCCGGCATACCCACGAGGACCACGTTTTCCTTTTCGGTTATCATGTCGCCGTAGATGCGGTCGATGAGCTCGGTTTTGGGATCGGTATCAAAGAAATAGCCGTAGGCTGCCACCGCTTGGGCGACCAGCATATACAGTCCTCCCTCGGCGGGAATACCCAGCGTCTTGGCCCGCCGAACAAAGGGGGTACGAAGGGGGTTATAGACCGCGTCCACTACCCCCATGAGATGGGGGTAGGCGGCGGGATCGATGGCCATGCCCTCGGTGTTGGGATACATCCCCGCGGGGGTGGTGTTGATAAGAAACGAAGCGTCGGTATGCCCCGCCAAGGCCTCCTCATAGGAGACAGCTCCGTTTTTGGCGGTGCGGCTGACGGTGATGGCCTTGGCACCCATGGCCTTCACCACCGCCGCAGCGGTCCGCGAGGTGCCGCCGGTACCGAGGATCAGGACCTTCCCCGCAAGGGGCTTGCTCTCCGTCACCCGAAGGATCAGCTCACGAAGGCCGAAAAAGTCGGTGTTATAGCCGTAGAGCTTACCGTCCCGGTTGACCACCGTGTTCACAGCGCCGATGGCCTCGGCCTCGGGGCTGACGTAGGACAGGCAGGGGATCACCGCCGTCTTGTAGGGAATGGTGACGTTTACGGCCCTAAAATTCCCCTCGGCCAAAAAGGGCGCTACCCCCTCGGGAGGAAGCTCCCTCAGGCGGTAGTCGTAATGCCCGATCTTACTGTGTATATCGGCGGAAAAGCTGTGTCCCAGCTTTTCTCCGATGAGACCGTATTCCATTAGCCGATCTCCTTGGGAGCGTTTCCCTCCCGCATGGTCATCAGGTCAAGGAGGGCCAGCGCCGTACAGGCGTTGACCACCGAAGCGGCCCGATGGACGATACAGGGATCGTGACGGCCTCCCACCGACAGGACGGCTTCCTTGCCCATTTTCATATCCACCGTCTGCTGTTCCTTGCCGATGGAGGGGGTGGGCTTGATCGCACAGCGGAACAGGATCGGCATACCGCTGGTAATGCCGCCGTTTACGCCGCCGTTATGATTGGTGGCGGTTACGGTGCATCCTTTCTGCTTCACGAAGGCATCGTTTGCCTCACTGCCCCGCATAGCGGCCATGGCAAAGCCGTCGCCGAACTCTACGCCCTTCACGGCGGGAATGGCAAAAAGAATGTGGGACAGCACACTCTCCACGGTGTCAAACCAGGGCTCGCCGTAGCCGCCTCCCAGCCCGATCACCGCGGTCTCCAGAATGCCGCCTACGCTGTCGCGGTCAAGGCGGGCCTCCTCGATCACCCGGCGCATAGCCTCCTCCCGGTCTTCATCAAGAACCGGGAAGCTTTTGCCCGCAAGACCGGCAAGATCAGTGCCCAAATCGTCAAATTTTCGGTCGCAAACCGGCCCGATAGCGGCAATATGAGTACCGATTTTGACACCGTATTCGCAAAGCGCCGCTTCGGCGATGGCGCCTGCCGCTACCAGCCCTACCGTCACGCGGCCGGAAAAATGACCGCCGCCGCGGTAGTCCTGAAAGCCGCCGTATTTGATCAAGGCCGTCAGATCCGCGTGCCCGGGACGGGGCAGATAGCGGGTGGTCTCGTAGTCAGTGCTTTGCTTTGCCGTATTGGGAATGATTATCGTGAGAGGGGTGCCGGTGGTCCTCCCCTCAAAGACGCCGCTGACGATCCGAAAATCGTCGGCCTCCCGACGGGGGGTGGAGACGGTGCCGGAGGGGCGGCGCAGGGCCAGCTTGGCAGCGATGGCCTCCTCGCTCACCTTGACGCCCGGCCGAAGACCATCCAAAATGACTACGATGGCCTCGCCGTGGCTTTCCCCTGCCAGGGTAATGGTCACGCTGTTTCCAAAGGTATTTTTCATAACACGATCCTTTTCTTCAGTTTTCGGGAAAAGTGCCGTATACCAAACGGCGAAGATCCTCCGCCGTCAGATTTTCCATGCGGAAGCTGCCGACGGTATCCACAAGGACGCCGCTCACACAGCCCTTTCCGCCCTTTTTGTCGTGAGCAATGGCAGCCAGCGCCGCCTCGCGGTCAAAGGCCGCCGTAACGGGAAGGCCCAGCCTTGTGAGAACGGGGATCAGTCTGTCCCGTACCGCCTCGGAGCACATGGGAAGCATACCCAACGCCACGCACTCGCCGTGATAATAGCCAAGACCGAGACACTCGATCCCATGGCCGACGGTATGACCGAAGTTCAGCACCTTTCGGAGCCCTGCCTCTCTTTCGTCCTTCTCCACCACGCCGATCTTGATGCGAAGGGATCGCTCAACGATCTCCTCCGACCGTTCGGCGGGATCTCCCTTCTCAAAAAGGGAAAACAGCTCCTCATCAAAGGTCAGGGCCATCTTCACCGCCTCGGCAAGTCCGTTTGCGATCTGCCGCTTCGGAAGCGTACTTAACAGACCGCAATCGATGATCACGCCCTTGGGCTGCTTGAAGGCGCCCACCAGGTTCTTGATGTGATCCAGATTAACGCCCGTCTTGCCTCCCACCGAGGAATCCACCTGGGATAACACCGTGGTAGGAATATTGTAGAAATCGACGCCCCGCATATAGGTCGCGGCGGTAAAGCCCGCCAAATCGCCTACCACACCGCCTCCCACCGCAACCACGCAGTCCTGGCGGGTGAAGTGATTGGCCATCATCACACGAAGAAGCTGCTCCATCGTCGAAAGCGTCTTGCTTCCCTCCCCTTGGGGAATCGTGACAACGTGTGCTTCCCCGCATTGAGCGGCAAGGCGTTTTCCGTATTCCGCAGGTACACCGTCATCGGTGACGATCAACACCTTGCGGTCCAGCCGGAAGAGCGTTGCCGCCCGGTCCAGCAGACCGTTCTCTATGGAAATATCGTAGCTGTCGGCACCAAGGCCGACGTGAAGTGTTTTCATATGGAATTCTCACGGAGAAATACGTGGGGCTCTGCCCCATCCCCCGCACAAAAACTTTTTGAAAAAAGCTTTCGTGACTTTCAAAAACGTTGATCGGCTCAAAACTGCGTTTTGAGCAAGTAATGTGGAGAAAATCGAAAAAAACTTTGCAAAACAAAATCGGAGGTATACCTTGGTTGTCCCTGTCGAAAACGAAGTTTTCGACCAACCAAAGTTTTTGGGGTCAAGGGTCTTTTTTCAAAAAGACCCTTGCAGGGTTTGGGGCCGCGCCCCAAGCCAATCACCCCAGCGTCCTCGTTTTGTACGTTCCCGCCAGCTTCAGGCGGTCACAGCAGCAGGAGAGCTCGTCCATGACGGTACGGCGCTCCGCCTCCGAGAGGGCGCCCTCACACTCTACGTAGAAATAATAATTCCAGGCCAGCTCCTTCATGGGGCGGGAGCGGAGGGCCGTCATATTGAGGCCGTGGCGGCCGAGGATGTTGATGGCCTGTGCCAGAGAGCCCGCCTCGTTCCGAACGGTAAAGAGCAGAAGGAAGCGGTTTTCGGGGTCCTCACGGTCATCCAGGGGAGCACCCGCCGCCCGGGTAAAGACACCGAAGCGGGTGGTATTGCTGCGGCTTTCATTGATATGACGCTCCAGAACCGTCAGCCCGAACAGGGCGGCACATTCCTCACTGCAGATAGCGGCAAGGGTAGGATCCCCTGCCTCGGCCACGTGCTTGGCGGCCATGGCGGTGTTTTCAAACTGGATCTGCTCAAAGCCCGCCTCCCGGATATAGCCGGCACACTGGCTGAGGGCCTGGGGGTGGCTGACCACCCGTTTAATACGGCTCTTGTCGGTGCCGGGGAGAGCCACCAGATCGTGCACCACAGGAAGATCGTAGGCACCGCTGATGACAAGCGGCCCCGAGAAGAGCATATCGATAACCTGCCCCACCTCACCCGCGTAGCTGTTTTCAAGGGGGAGAACGGCGCAGTCGCAATCCCCGCTGACCACGGCGTCGTAGGCGTCCTTGAAGTTACCGAAGGGCACCCGGGTACCGGTCTTGAAGATCTTTCCTGCCGCGATGTGGGCAAAGGCACCGAGGGTGCCCGAGTATGCGATCCGCATCCCTTCGAGAAGACGGGACTGATAGGCACGGGAGATCTTCATGGTCTGCCCGATAAAATTGACGTAGTATTCCCGCAGGACCGGATCCTCCACCAGAGCGGCGTTCCGTTCCACGACCTCCCGCTCCCGCGCGGCGTCCAGGATCGGCATCCCGATTTTCTGTTTATGACGGGCAATGGCCGAGGCGGCCTCCATCCGTCGGCAGAACAGCTCTGCCATTTCCTTATCGATTGCGTTGATGGCAAGTCTTGCCTGATCCAGATCGCTCATGGCCTTCTCCGTTCTTAGGGAATCACGGATCTCTCCGAATTTTGAACAAAATATCCAATAATATCATTATAGTCCAACTTCTTCTTTTTTTCAATAGATATCCAAAACATTTTTCCCCGGTATTCTCAAATTTGTCAAATGACACGGAATTGCCCCCCCGAAAGCGCGGGGATTTCTCGCATTTTTGCCTCTTTTTTCTTGACGGATGGGCGCCGTTGTGCTATGATGAATAGTAAGATTGAACAAAGGAGCCGATTGCGGTAAGAAAGACGCTATGATCTCTGAAACCATGTACGAGCTGGGGAGCCGCCGCTCCTCCATCCGCGAGCTGTTTGAACACGGAAAACGGGCCGCCGCCGAGGTGGGAGCCGAAAACGTCTACGACTTCAGTCTCGGCAACCCCTCCACCCCGCCGCCCCCCGCCCTCACCGAAGCGGCTATGGCCATTCTGCGGGAGGAGGAGCCCTGTGCCGTTCACGGCTACACCTCCGCCCAGGGCTCGGCCGAGGCGCGGAGGGCGATCGCCGATGACCTGAACGCCCGCTTTGGCGCCGCCCTTACCGCCGACGACCTTTATATGACCTGCGGCGCCGCCGCCTCCCTCTGCATCCTGCTTCGGGCCCTGACGGTAAAGCCGAAAAGCCGTTTCGTGGTACAGGCACCTTATTTCCCCGAATACAAGGTCTTTACCGAAAGCATGGGCGGAGAGCTTGCCGTGGCCCCAGCCGACACCGTTTCCTTCGACCTCAATCTGCCCGCTATCGAGGCCCTGATCACCCCCGACACCCAAGGGGTGCTGGTCAATTCCCCCAACAACCCCTCCGGGGTGATCTACGGGGAGGACAAGCTGAAGGAGCTTGCCGCCCTTCTCAGCAAAAAAGCGGCGGAATTCGCCCACCCGATCTATCTGATCTCGGACGAGCCGTACCGCGAGATCACCTACGGCAAAACGGTACCCTATCTGCCTCATCTCTACCCCGACACGGTCATTGCCTACTCCTACTCCAAATCCCTCTCCCTCCCCGGTGAGCGCATCGGCTATATTGCCGTACCCAAGAGCGTGACCGACCACGATAAGCTCTACGCCGCCGTCTGCGGTGCAGGACGATCCCTCGGTTACGTCTGTGCTCCCGCCTTCATGCAGAGGCTGGTAGCAAGGTGCGCTGCCATGACCTCCGACCTTGAGGCCTATCGCCACAATCGGGATCTGCTCTATCCCTCGCTTGTGGCCATGGGATACGAGTGCGTCAGCCCCGACGGGGCCTTCTATCTCTTCGTCAAGGCGCCAAACGGCGACGCCCCCGCCTTCAGCGAGGCCGCCAAGGCCCTCAACATTCTGGCGGTCCCCGGGGACGATTTCGGCTGTCCCGGCTATCTCCGCCTCTCCTACTGCGTGGATCATGCTATGATCCTGCGCTCCCTTCCCGCTTTCCGACAGCTTCGGGAGAGCTTCTCATGAGCGAGCTTCTTCGGCAGGGGGAAACGCTCACCCAGGTCAACGACGGCATCGAGCTGATCCAGAACCCCGCCGGGCTCGCCTTTGGGACTGACGCCCTGCTGTTGGCCGCCTTCCTGCGCGCCGCTCCTCACGCGGCGGCCGCCGAGTTCGGAAGCGGCAGCGGCATCGTGTCCATGCTGCTGGCCAGGCGCAACAAGCTGAAGCATATCGACGCGCTGGAGGTTCAGCCCTACTATGCCGACCTGACCCGCCGAAATATCCTGCACAACGGCCTGACGGATCAAATCGAGGCCGTCTGCCGCGACGTGCGGGAGCCTTCCCGCGAATACGACGTTATCTTCACCAATCCTCCCTATATGAAGACCGAAAGCGGTCGGCGCAACGAGGACGACGGCAAGTTTGCCGCCCGCCACGAGGTGAACGGTGACATCGACGATTTCTGCCGCGCCGCGGCGAAAAGTCTGAAATACGGCGGCGATTTCTACGCCGTCTACCGGCCCGACCGCGCAGTAGATCTCCTTACCGCCATGAGGCGTGCCGCCATCGAGCCGAAAAGGCTCTGCTTCGTGCATCCCGACGAGTCGCACAAGCCTTGCCTCCTGCTGGTCTCGGCCAAGCGGGGCGGCAAAGCCGGATGCGAGGTGATGCGGCCGCTGTTCCTCACCCGCGAGGACGGCTCTCCCACCCCCGACGCCGCTCGGATCTACGAAACGGGAAACTGGGTGGAGTGAAAAGGGGGCATCGGGCTCCGCCCGAACCCGCTAAAGAAACTTTTTGAAAAAAGTTTCTTTAGAATCTTCAAAAACTTTGAACGGCCGAAGCTCCGCTTCGGCAGAAACGGATATGACATGACCGAACGAAATCAGATCCTACCCTCTACCCTATATCTGGTTGCCACCCCCATCGGGAATCTGGACGACATTACCCTTCGGGCTCTCAAGGTGCTGAAGGAGTGCGACTTCGTAGCAGCCGAGGATACCCGCGTGACCGGCAAGCTCCTCTCGGCCTACGAGATCAAGAAGCCCTGCGTCACCTACGAGGAGCACACCAAGCGCTCGGCAGGTGAGGTCATCCTCCGCCGTCTGAAGGAGGGGGAAAGCTGCGCTCTCGTGACCGATGCGGGAACCCCCGGCATCAGCGATCCCGGAGAGGACCTGATCAAGCTGTGTCTTGACAACGGCGTAGCGGTCGTACCCATTCCCGGCGCCTGCGCCGTGATCAACGCTCTCATCGTATCGGGCCTCTCCACCCGACGCTTCGTGTTCGAGGGCTTTTTACAGGGGAAGGATCGGGAAAAGAAGGAACGCCTTTCCGACCTTGTGGGAGAAAAGCGAACGCTCCTCTTTTACGAGGCACCCCATCGTCTTGCGGAAACGCTCGCCATGATGGCCGAGGCCTTTGGCCGTGACCGCCGCATCGCTCTCTGCCGTGAGCTGACCAAGCTGAACGAGGAGGTTCTGCGTCTGACGCTTTCCGAGGCCGTCACCCACTTCACCGAGAATCCCCCCCGGGGAGAATTCGTTCTGGTGATCGAAGGGGCAGACGATACCGACGGTTGCTTTTGGCAAAATCTCTCAGTGAAGGAGCACGTGGCCTACTACGCCGACACCATGGGCATGGAAAAGATGGCCGCCGTCAAGGCCGCCGCCAAGGATCGAGGCGTGGCAAAGAACGTGATCTATAAAGAGCTTTTAGATGATAACGACTAAGAAAACGGCGCCTTGGCTTTGGCCAAGGCGCCGTTTGTTTACGGTTTTCTTTTTTCAAGCTTGCGGATGATGAGAGGCGCTACGGCGTTCACGAGGATCATGAACGCAAGGAGTCCGATCATAATAAGGTAGAAGATCACCCACGCCGATTCGGCACAGTAGTCAAACAGGAAACCGAACAGCATCGGCACGATGGCGCAGGCCACCGATGCCGCGGCGTTAGAGAATGCCGTAATGGAGCCGGCGTTCATCTCGGAATCGATCTGCAGGGCTGCCAGGGTGCCGGAGCAGGTATTGAAGCCGCGAATCAAGGTAGCGTACAGGACCGTGATCACCAGTGCCCAGATCCAGCTGGTCTTATAAATGAAAAGCAAAATGACGGGACAGATGAGAGATGCGATCAAGAAGACGTTTGAGGCCTTCATGAAGGGCATATGTTTGCGAGAAGAAAGCGCCGTCCCCAGGAAGGGACCGCCCAGCACGGCGACGGGAAGAAACATGGAGAGCAAAACGGAATAGCTCTCGGGCATACCGTGCTCAGTCACGAACAGCTTCGGTAAATACGTCCCCACCGGCATATCCAGCATCTGGTAGACCAATGCCGCAAGAATAACCACGGAAAAGGACACGATAAAACGCGGGGAGAACGCTGCTTTTCCCTTGGGAGCGTGTTGCTCGGACGAGGGTGCCTCTGCCGTCCTTCTGACAACAAGAGCCAAGCCTCTTCCGGCCTTACCGATCACCACGAACAGGAAGACCACCGAGCCAAGCAAAATGAGACCGGCCGCCCAGAAGGCGTACTGCCAATTTCCCAAGCCAACGGCACCTGCCGACAGGGCATAGGCCAAGAAGTTACCTGCCGAGAAGCCCGTGCTCATGATGCCCACCGCAAAGCCGTGCTTTTCCTCCGGCACGTAGAGAGAGATCAGATAGATCGCTCCCGCCCAGATGCCGCAGTGGGTAATGCCGATGAGGGCCATGACGACGGACAGCTGTGCGATGGACTGCGTCAGCGCCACCAGCATCAAAAGAAGGGACGAGGCCGATACCGTGACCAAAAAGAAGTTTTTTACGTTGATCTTTCGGATCGAGAGCGCAAACCAGATCTGCGCAACGGTGTAGGTAATATAGTAAAACGTCAGAGGAATACCGGCCTGGGTGTTAGTAGCCCCCCACGCCTTGGTCACCTCGACCAGCTCAACGGCGTATACCTTTTTCGCCATCATCGACGCGGCGTATACCGCCCAGCACGCCCAGATGAGCAGCATCATCAGACGCTTTTGCCGCTTTGTCATGGTCGAATACGTGCCTAATACTTCTTCATCCTTTGCCACGAGAGCTCCTCCTGCATTACGTTTGCCTGTCAACTCTCACATCATACTACATCCGTTCGGAAAAGTCAAGATTTATTCAAGAAATATCGGTCATGCCCTCGAAAAACGGCGGTGAATGTCCCCACATTCTTGAATAAATTTCCAAAAGCGGTTGAAAATGTATCCAATGAATGGTATAATAACAGTATCCTATTGACGAGGTTATTTCTATGACGATCACAAACGACATCCGCTACCTCGGCGTCAACGACCGCAAGGTCGACCTGTTCGAGGGACAGTACGCCGTTCCCAACGGCATTTCCTATAACTCCTACGCCATCCTGGATGAAAAGATTGCCATCCTGGATACCGTCGACGCCAACTTTACCCACGAATGGCTGGACAACATCCAGAACACCCTGGCAGGCAGAAGCCCCGACTACCTGATCGTTCAGCACATGGAGCCCGACCATTCGGCCAACATCCTGAACTTTGTCAAGGCCTATCCCAACACCACGCTGGTGGCTTCCGCCAAGGCCTTTGCCATGATGCAGAACTTCTTCGGCACCGCCTTTACCGACAACCGCATCGTGGTGGGCGAGGGTGACACCCTCTGCCTCGGTCGGCACACCCTCACCTTCGTGACGGCTCCCATGGTTCACTGGCCCGAGGTCATTGTCACCTACGACAGCACCGACAAGGTCCTCTTCTCGGCCGACGGCTTCGGTAAATTCGGCGCCCTCGACGCGGAGGAGCCCTGGGCCGACGAGGCAAGACGCTACTTCATCGGCATCGTGGGTAAGTACGGCCCTCAGGTACAGGCCCTTCTCAAAAAAGCGGCAGGGCTTGACATCGCCACCATCTGCCCCCTTCACGGCCCCGTTCTCACCGAAAATCTGGGCTACTATCTGAATCTCTACAACACCTGGTCAAGCTATCAGCCCGAGGAGGAGGGCATCGTCATCGCCTACACCTCGGTCTACGGCAACACCAAAAAGGCCGTCCATCTGCTGGAGGAAAAGCTGAAGGCCAGCGGCTGTCCCCAAGTGGTCGTCCACGACCTGGCCCGTACCGATATGGCACAGGCGGTAGCCGACGCCTTCCGTTACAGCAAGCTGGTGCTGGCTACCACCACCTATAACGCCGGCATCTTCCCCTTCATGCGGGAGTTTATCGACCATCTGACCGAGCGCAACTTCCAAAACCGCACGGTGGCGTTCATCGAAAACGGCAGCTGGGCGCCCCTTGCCGCCAAGGTCATGCGAGGCATGCTGGAAAAGAGCAAAAATCTCACCTACACCGACACCACCGTTACCCTTTCGTCGGCGCTGAACGACGAAAGCCTGGCCCAGCTTGACGCCATGGTCGGTGAGCTCTGCATGGAATACCTGGCAAGACAGGACGCCACCGCCAACAAGAACGACCTGACCGCCCTCTTCCACATCGGCTACGGCCTGTACGTTGTCACCTCCCACGACGGTAAGAAGGACAACGGCCTCATCGTCAATACCGTCACTCAGGTCACCAGCACCCCCAACCGCATTGCCGTGACCATCAATAAGGAAAATTATTCTCACCACGTCATCAAGCAGACCGGCAAGATGAACGTCAACTGCCTCACCGAGGACGCTCCCTTCTCCGTCTTTGAGAAGTTCGGCTTCGTCAGCGGACGGAACGTGGATAAGTTTGCCGACTGTACCCCCCTCCGCTCCGATAACGGCCTGATCTTCCTGCCGAGGCATATCAATGCCTTTCTGTCGCTGAAGGTGGAGCAGTACCTGGATCTGGGCACTCACGGCATGTTCATCTGCTCGGTCACCGAGGCGCGCGTCATCTCCGACCGCCCCACCATGACCTACACCTACTACCAAAACGAGGTCAAGCCCAAGCCCGAGACCGAGGGTAAGAGCGGCTTCGTCTGCAAGATCTGCGGGTATATCTACGAGGGCGATACCCTCCCCGCCGATTATATCTGCCCCCTCTGCAAGCACGGGGCCGCCGATTTTGAACCCATATCGTAATATTTTTAAGGAGGTTTTCTTATGAACGCAACGGTACACCGCCTGCTGAATCAGCAGATCAACAAGGAATTCTATTCCGCCTATCTCTACCTGGACTTTTCCAATTATTTCAAGGCACAGGGTCTTGACGGCTTTGCTAACTGGTATATGATCCAGGCCCAGGAGGAACGGGATCACGCTCTCCTCTTCTACACCTACCTGCAGAACGAGAATATGCCGGTGACCCTGGAGGCCATCGACAAGCCTGACAAGACCTTCTCCTGCCATATGGACGTCCTGAAGGCCGGCCTTGAGCACGAGAAATACGTCACCTCTCTCATCAACGACATCTACGGCGCCGCCTACGACGTCCGCGATTTCCGCACCATGCAGTTCCTCGACTGGTTCGTCAAGGAGCAGGGTGAGGAGGAGACCAACGCAAACGACCTGATCTCCAAAATGGAGCTGTTCGGCTCCGATCCCAAGAGCTTGTATATGCTGAACCAAGAGTTGGCCGCCCGCGTTTACACGGCGCCCTCCCTGGTTCTCTGATAAAATTCACGGAGGATGATACCATGAAAAAGTACGTATGCGACGTTTGCGGCTGGATCTACGACGAGGAAGTCGGCTATCCCGAGGGCGGGATCGAGGCCGGCACCAGGTTTGAGGATCTGCCCGATGATTTCGAGTGCCCTCTCTGCGCCGTCGGCAAGGACAGCTTCAGCGAGGAAGCATAAGAGAACGTTGAGGAAACGTTGAGAAAACGTTGAGGGGAACTTTTTGAAAAAAGTTCCCCTCAAGCTCCCTTCAAAAATCTTGGATGAGCGGAAAACGGTGTTTTCCGCTTTTTTCTTTCGAGAGAGGGAGGTAGACGGAAACCGGCAGCAGAGAGGGTGTAAGAGACCTTCCCCCTATAAAATTTACAATTACCCCTTGAAACGGCTCCCTTGATACGCTATAATAGAATTGGTTTTTTGTGACCGAAAAAACGAAAGGAGACGGACGAACGATGGGGTATCCCAGCTTATTGTACCTGACGCAACCGACGCGGAAGCCCATGGCCCTCTCGGTCTTTGAGGATCTGCAGCTTCTCCATTTCATGCCTCGCTCCGTCGCCAAGGCGGTGCGGATCCCCTGTGAGAGGGACAACCTTCTCCCCCGCCAGAAGCTATTTGCCTCTCTCTTCCGTCCCGAGGCAAGGGCGTGCTTTGCCGAGCTTTACACGCTGTCTACCGAGCTTGCCGCCCTTCACGACACCTACGTCTCTGCCCGCTGCGACGCCGAGCGCCACGCCGCATTCGCGGCTCTGATGGACGCCGAACGGCGGTTTGGGGCGCTGGCCTCCGGGGCTTGCTTTGGCGATCCCCTGTCCGATCGCTTTGCCATGGCCTTCGCGGCCGAGCGCAAGGGCAGCCGGTACTCCGCTATGTCGGAATCCCTGGATCAGCTTCTTCCCTTCCTTGACGAGGTGGGCGAGAACGCTCTTTTGACTCACAAGGAAACGGTGCGTATGGCCCGGGGGAGCCAGGCCACCTATCTTGACCGCATCCTTGCCTGCGCCAAAACCTTAGGGGTGGAAAAGCCCAGGATCCGCCGCACCGAGCCCCGTCGGCTCTCCCCCGACCTGTTGGCGGCTGCGGCCGCCCTGCGTCCCGCCGAATTTCGCCGCTTGCAGGCCTTCTATGAAGCCTATCGCCCCCTTTACTCCGAGGCGGTGACCTATTACCGCAAGGAGCTGCAATTCTACCTTGTGATGCTGGACTTCTTTGACCGCATCCGGGAGGCAGACATCCCCCTGACCTTCCCCACCCTCTGCGAGGGACGGGGCATCACCGTTACCGAGGCCTACGACGTCTCCCTCCTGGCCAAGAACGAGACCAACATCATCCCCAACGACGTGGCCTTCACCGAGGAGGAGCCCTTCTTCTTCCTGACAGGTGCCAACGGAGGCGGTAAGACCACCTATTTACGCACCGTAGGTATCGCCGCCGTTCTGTTCCTTCTCGGCTGTCCCCTTCCCTGCCGCGCCGCCGAGATCGGCGAGATCTCCTCGGTCTTTACCCATTTTCCCCGGGATGAGCGCTTCGACGGAAGCGGCCGTTTCGTGGAGGAAAACGGGCGGGTGAAGGACATTCTCAATGCGATGGACGACCGTTCTCTGATCCTCCTAAACGAAACCTACTCCACCACAAGCGAGGAAAATGCCGTCCTTATGACAGAAAAGCTGGCCGCTGAGCTGCATGAAAAGGCCGTTTTGGGGCTCTATATCACCCATCAGCACGGCTTAAACGAGTTGGGGATCCCCTATCTGAACGTCCTCATTGACCGCAGCGACGCCAATCGCCGCACCTACAAGATCGCAAGACAAAAGAGCACCGGCGGCTCCTTCGCCCGAGACATTCTTGAACGCCTAGAGCTGACGAGAGAGGCCCTGGAACGCCGCTTCGGCCCTCTTTCCGACGAGGAGGGTGACCGATGAAATTCAGTCTTTTGAGCAAAAACGACGGTCAGTCGGCCGTCTGCCAGATCCTATACGACCTATCCATCGACCGTGCGGTCCATAACCTGATCCCCGACAGCCGCCGCGCCGAATATTTTCTTTCGGTTCTGGAAAAGCCTCTGACCGATCGGGAGAATATCCGCTTCCGCCAGGAGATCTTTACCGATTTTGACACCATCCCGGGGCTGGCCGATGCCCTGCAGCTCCTGTTCCACCGCTACGACCGCATCAAAAGCGATTGGCAGGAGATGAAGCTGGGAGCCGCCCCCTCCCGAGGGGCCGACATCAACCCCGAAGCGCTTCTTGAGCACACCTTCTCGTCTTTGAAGGTCACCGCCATTTTCCCCTCCACCATCGTGTCCTTCTTCACTTCCATCGGCGACACGCTGGAGCAGTACCCCATTCGCTCCGAGGGCCTAACTACCATGCGGGACTGGTGTCGGGAGATGGGGAAAAACGAGGCCTTAAACGAGCTGCTGGAGATCTCCCAGCGCTTCCGCTACCAAACGCCCGATTGCTTTGACTTTACCGTTGCCGTCAAGCTGGACCGCGCCCTGCGCCTTTCCTCCTGCGACATCGCCGGCATCGAGGAGCATAAGGCCGAGACCTCCGGTCTTGCCAAGCTCTTTGCAAAGAAAAAGGAGGATGACGGCTCCTTACCCGTCACCGCCGAGCTTTCGGAGCCCGGTGAGGATCCCGGTACCGACGCCGCCTTCCTGCTAAACGAGGCCCTCTCCCGCATCGACGCGGCCCTGACGCAGGTGACCAACCAGGTCTACGAGGCCTTCTTCGGCCTCTCCACCGAAATGATGTTCTACGAGGCCGCCCTCCTCTACGCCGAGGCCGCTCGAAAGGACGGCGTGCCGCTTGCCATGCCTACCCTCCTTGACGAGACCGCCGATCGCATCGCCGCCAAGGGGCTCCGCGAGCTTGTCCTGCTGTCGGGCGGCAACGGTGCCAAGACCGTGCCCAACGACCTGACGCTGGCCCGCGAGCACGCCGGCCTTTTGGTCAAGGGCCTGACCGACAGCGGTAAAACCGTCTACCTCCGCGCCATCGGCGCCGCCCAGCTCTTTGCCCAGGCGGGCCTCCCCGTGCTGGCCGAATCGGCCGAGATGAGCATCCGCCACGGCTTCTTCTCCCATTTCTCCTCTGCCGAGGAGGAGTTCCTTGCCGGCGATACGGCGGGACGCTTTGAGCAGGAGGCCAAGGAGATCGCCCGCATCCTCGGTGAGCTTCGTCCCTATTCCCTCGTTCTCCTCAACGAGACCTTCCAGACCACCTCCTACCGCGAGGGCACCGAGAGTATGTACGACATCCTCCGCTTCATGCCCAAGCTGAAGACCAAATACCTGTTCGTTACTCACCTCACCCGCCTGTTCGGCTATATGGAGAGTGAAAACGTCATTCTCGCCCATACCTCCGAAGATCCCAAAGATAAATACCGCATCCTCGTCGACCAAGCCTGACCACACAAAAACCGTTTCCTTCCCAAAGAAGGAAACGGTTTTTTCTTCCCCATCTTCCCTTCCCCCTCGCCCAAAACGGAGTTTTGGGCTGTTCAAAGTTCTTGAAAGGTCAAGGAGAACTTCTTTCAAGAAGTTCTCCTTGTGGGGTACGGGGCAACGCCCCGCCTTATTCATACTCTTACTTCAAGCTCTCCTCAACGGCAACAGCCACCGAAACGGTCATGCCGACCATGGGGTTGTTACCCGCGCCAAGGAAGCCCATCATCTCAACGTGAGCGGGAACGGAGGAAGAGCCTGCGAACTGCGCGTCGCCGTGCATACGGCCCATGGTATCGGTCAGACCGTAGGAAGCGGGTCCTGCCGCCATGTTATCGGGATGGAGGGTACGTCCGGTACCACCGCCGGAGGCCACGGAGAAGTACTTACGACCGGTCTCCATGCACTCCTTCTTGTAGGTGCCGGCAACGGGATGCTGGAAGCGGGTGGGGTTGGTGGAGTTACCGGTGATGGAAACGTCAACACCCTCCATACGCATAACGGCAACGCCCTCGCGGACGTCGTCGCATCCGAAGCAACGGACGGCGGCACGCTCGCCGTCGGAGTACTTCCACTCCTTCACGACCTTCAGCTCGCCGGTGTAGTAGTCGAACTGGGTCTGCACGTAGGTGAAGCCGTTGATACGGGAGATGATCTGGGCGGCATCCTTACCGAGACCGTTCAGGATCACGCGGAGGGGCTCCTTACGAGCCTTATTGGCGGAACGGGCGATACCGATAGCACCCTCGGCGGCGGCGAAGGACTCGTGGCCGGCCAGGAATGCAAAGCACTTGGTCTCGTCGCGGAGGAGCATAGCGCCCAGATTGCCGTGGCCAAGACCGACCTTACGGTCCTCGGCAACCGAGCCGGGGATGCAGAAGGCCTGCAGGCCAATACCGATGGCCTCGGCGGCCTCGGCGGCGTTCTTGACGTTCTTCTTCAGAGCGATGGCGGCGCCAACGCAGTAGGCCCAGGCCACGTCCTCGAAGGCGATGGGCTGGATGTTCTTGGCGATGGTATAGGGATCGAAGCCCTTCGCCTGGCAGAGCTCGCGGCACTCCTCAACCGAGGTCAGGCCGTACTGAGCGAGGACACCGTTGATCTTGTTGATCTTTCTTTCGTAACCTTCAAACAAAGCCATTCTTCTGTCCTCCTCTTACTCGTGACGGGGATCGATAT
>SVSM01000006.1 GCA_015064295.1 Oscillospiraceae bacterium
GATGGTACACGCCCGGACAGGCTCGGAGGCAGTAGCCTATGCGCTGGACAATCCCATTGGCGCACCGAAACTGCGGACACTGGTTCGGCCGGGGCAAAAGATCACTATTATCGCCAGTGATATTTCCCGCCCGGTCCCAAGCTACGAGATGTTGCCGGAGATCCTAAAGGAACTGTTTGCTGCTGGCTGTAAGGCGGAGGACATTACTGTGGTATTCGCCCTTGGCTCCCACCGCAAGCACACCGAGGCGGAGATGCGCCATTTGGCGGGAGATGCGGTCTTTGAAACGGTGCGCTGTGTGGATTCAGACCCGGACGATTGTGTGCATATGGGCATAACCGACGCCGGGACACCGGTAGATATCACCCGTGTGGTAGCGGAGGCGGATTTTCGGATCTGCACCGGAAATATTGAGTTTCATTATTTTGCCGGATATTCCGGGGGTGCTAAAGCGATTATGCCTGGCGTTTCCACGCCTGCGGCGATTCAGGCAAATCACCGTATGATGGTACAGGAAGCGGCCTGCGCGGGAAAGCTGGAGGGCAATCCCATCCGTGAGGATATTGAGCAGGCAGGCGCAATCTGCGGCATCGACTATATTGTAAATGTCGTGCTCGATGAGCATAAGCATATCGTTTATGCCGTGGCGGGTGATGTGAAGACGGCGCATCGAGAGGGCTGCGCCTACCTTGATAAAATGTACCGCAAGACCATCCCCCAGCGGGCAGATATTGTACTGGTTTCTCAGGGCGGCGCTCCTAAGGATGCCAATTTGTATCAGGTACAAAAAGCGTTGGACAATGCTAAGCACGCAGTAAAGGCCGGAGGAACGATCATTCTGATCGGCGCCTGTCAGGAGGGTTTGGGTAGTAAGACATTTGAACAGTGGCTGCTCAGCGCGCCCACTGCAGAATCTATGATCGACCGGATCCACCGGCAGTTCCAGCTGGGCGGTCATAAGGCGGCAGCTATCGCAATGGTGTTGCAGAATGCCTCTATCGATTTAGTCAGCCAGATGGATGATGATGTTGTCAGGCGGATCTTCCTTACGCCCCGTAAAAGCGCCCAGGAAGCCTTGGATCTGGCACTGGAGAAGTACGGCAAAAATGTTACGATACTGGCAATGCCCTTTGGCGGTGCTACCCTTCCTATGGCAGAGGCATAATTCCATTGCGATCGATTTTTGAAATTGAAATAATCCCTTGTATTATTATGTGATGTAAACGAAAAGAGATGGCCTAAAACAGCCATCTCTTTTTTATGTATGAGGTATAAATCTCCCTGGTTTACAGATACTAACAGTACAAATTTGTAAAGCAAGGAGATTATTATATATTATGAAAGCAACTGGAATAGTGAGAAGAATTGATGATTTGGGGCGTGTGGTTATACCCAAAGAAATCCGCCGCACTATGCGAATCCGTGAGGGAGACCCCCTTGAGATCTACACCGACCGCGAGGGGGAGGTCATTTTCAAAAAGTATTCCCCCATCGGCGAGCTGAACAGCTTTGCCGCCCAGTACGCGGAAACGATGCATCGGACCTGTGACCTTGCCGTGGCCATTTGTGACCGCGATGCGGTCATCGCCTGTGCGGGGCTGCCGAGGCGGGAGTTTGCCGACAAGCTGCTTTCGGCGGACCTTGGCAAGATCTTAGAGGGACGCTCGCTTTATCAGAACAGGCCGGGCGACCGGAAGCTTTCGGTCACGGAGGAGAGCGGCGACTACTATATTTCCTGCGCCATGCCCATCATCACCGAGGGCGACGTGACGGGATGCGTGGTATCGGTGGTCAAGGACGACACCGCCCGCATGAATCCCGAGGTGGAGAGCAAGCTGATCCGCACGGCCGCCGACTTTCTCGGCAAGCAGCTGGAGAGCTGACGCAGGGACGGCAAGACAAAGACCGGCCGACACCGCAACGCGGTGTCGGCCGGTCTTTGTTTGACAAGCTTATCGCAGAAGATGCATCTTGCCCAGCAGACGGCAGAGGGCCTCGCCCTTCGGCAGAAGGAGAATGTCCTCGCGGGTGAGGGCGCGGAGCAGGAAGATGACGAAGAAATAGACCACCATAGCCAGCAGGATGGCCAGGATCACGGCGAGGCGTCCGAAGAATTGACTGAAGAGCCAGTAGCCGCCCATGGCGGTAAGCGCGCAGACCACCGAGGCGGCGAAGGGCCGCACCAGGATCTTGCGGAAGTCGGGCAGGAACCCGATATGCTTTTTAATAAAGTAGAGATTGACCGCCGAGATGGTAAAGCATCCCAGGCAGGAGGCGATGGGGGAGCCGTAGATGTTCAGGGCGGGGATGCCGATCAAAAGATACGATGCGATGAGCTTGACGGCGGCGCCGCAGATCATGGAGAGGATGGGCTTCCGCTCCAGCTTATGGGCCTGCAAAAAGGCGCTGGTAACCGAGAGGGTACTGACGAAGAAGACCGAGAGGGCCAGAATCGACAGGAGAGGCGCGGCGGCCTCGGCGGAGGAATCGCCGCCGAAGAGGAGCTTGATGATGGGCTCGGCCAGCACCGACATCCCCAGGGCACAGGGGAGCTCCAGAATCGCGGTAATGAGTAGGGAGCCGTCCATGACGCGCTTGGTGCGTTCCCGATTGCCGGCGGCGATGGAGGCCGCCATAAGGGGAATGATGGAGGCGGTGATAGGAGTTACCAGAGCGGGGGGAAGATTGGCAAGAGGGGTGGCGCAGGATTTGTAATTGCCGATCATCGTCTTAACGATGTCCTCGCTGAAGCCGATGCTCTGGAGACGGCGGGAGAGGATCATGCCGTCCAGCATGGTAGAGAAGCTCATGACCGAGTTAGCCAGGGTAATGGGCACGGCGATCATCACGAGGGTAGCGAGGATCCGCTTGGAGCTCTTGACAGGGAGCGTCTCGTCAGCCAAGGCGGCATATTCGATGTCGTATTTTTCGGGGCGGAACAGGAGCTTGCTGATGATAAGGAAGAGCATACCGCCGGCTACGCCGATGGTCAGGCCCAGGGCGGCGTAGGCCGCTACGATATGGAGGGGATAGCCCTGTCCGATGGCGTAATTGGCCAAAAGGAGTCCGATGACCAGCTTGCCCACGGCCTCGATGACCTCCGACACGGCGGTGGGGGACATCCGCTGGTAGCCCTGAAAATAGCCTCGCAGAGCGCTGGAGAGGCAGATAAACAGGAGCGTCGGAGCGACCGCCATCATGCAGAAGGCGCTGTTTTCGATCTGATAGGCCCGCTCAAAGAAGGGTGCGCCGAAGAGCATAACGCAGGTGCCGGCAAGACCGATGACGATAAAGAGAAGGGTGGTCACCTTGAAGATCTTGCGGATCTCTCTGACATTTCCCTTTACGCGGTTTTCCGACACCAGCATGGAGACGGCAATGGGGAGGCCGGTGGTGGCCACGGTAAAGAGCCAGGCGTAGATCTCGTAGGCGTTGTTGTAGTAGGCCATGCCCGCATCGGTCAAGAGACTGCGAAGGGGGATCTTTAAGATCAGCCCCACCAACTTCACAAAGAGGTTGGCGGCGGTCAGCGCCACCACGCCCGAGAAAAAGCGGGAGCGGCTTTTGGTTTCGGTATTACTCACTGGGTTGTCCTTTCCTGTTGAATTCCAAGGGACGGGCGCGGGATCCGATCCTCCCGGGGAGGATCGGATCGTCCCGTCGGGTCATGAGCCGATAAATTCCCGCAGGACCGAATCGGCGGGGACGTAGGCCTCGTCGAAGGAGGGGAGACGGCTCAGCTTTTCAAAGAGAAGGCGGGCGGTGACGGCGTGGTCGTCTCCTTCCCCCACGGTGGCGAGGAGGGCCATCAGGGGCTCCTTCAGCACGCAGAGCTCGTAGGGCAAGGCGGAGTTGATCCTTTCGTCACAGGTGTCCCGATAGGGCTCGATACTCACAAGCTCGTTCCGCACCACGCTGCCCCAATGGGAAAAGGTGGTCTCGGCGTCGGTGCTGCGGAATTTACTGTCGCGGAGCAGCCGTCGCAAAAGACGGATCTCCCGGGGCAGCCAGCTGCCGTGAGGGGTGACGACGGTCTCCTCCACGCTGATATAGATGGATAACATCGTCTCCCGGGGGAACAGGGCAGTCACCTCGGGGTAGACGGCCTGGATCCCCTCAAAGAGGTAGACGTCCTCGGGGTGAGGCACCACGGTGTCGCCGATCGTCCGTTTGCCCTCGTGGAAATCAAAGCGGGGGAGAACCGAGGGCTTCCCTGCCAGAAGATCGGAAACGAAGGCGCGAAGGGCAGTTAGGTCGATGGCCCGCACCGAGTCCATATCGAAGGGGATCCCGCTTCGTTGGGCCTCGGCCTTGAGGTGGGCGCGGTCGTAGAAAAAGTCGTCGATGGAGATCACCACCACACGGCGGCCGACGCTCTCCAGCCCTTCGATCAGGATACCGGCCGTGGTGGTCTTGCCCGAGCAGGTGGGGCCTGCCAGGGTAATAAAGCGCAGATCACGACGCGCCGCGGCGATCGAGGCGATCTCGTGAAGCCGCGAACGGAAGGCTGCCTCACATTGGGCGACGAAGGCCTTTTTTTCGGATTCGTCGGAAAAGAGGAAGGAATATTCACTCAAAGGAAGAGCTCCTTTCGGATACGGTTTCTTTGGGATAGGATTCCCTACCCCTTTAGATATTCGTATGTATATTTGGGTGCAAATATGCGGCGGATCTTTTCGCCCTCCCCGCCCACGATTTTGGTGACGGCGCCGGCGCCGGCGGCGTAGATGCTTTGGAGCTCCTCCATGATAAAGATGTTATAGAGTCCCTCGTAGCCGGGACGGCAGAAGCCAACGTTTTCCAGGTTTCCCTGGGCGTTCTTTTGGCGGTAGAGATAATAGGGCAGATAGCCACCCTCGCGAAGGGCCCTTTGGGCGTAATCCACGCAGGCACCGGTCACGCCGCCGTCGAAGGAGTAGATGCCCTTTTTGTCACCGAATTCGGCGGCCTCGGCGGTGAGGTCAGCGGATCGCTTGACGCAGTAGGTATGGACGGTGACGTTTTCGGGGGCAAGGGCCGCGATGCGGTCAACGGTGGAGCAAAAGCTCTCCTCGGTGGCGCCGGGAAGGCCGGCGATGAGGTCGGTGTTGATGGAACGGATGCCCGAAGCGCGGGCGATCTCGTAGGCAGTGAAAAACTCCTCCGCCGTGTGGCGGCGTCCGATGCCACGGAGGACGTCATCGTCGAGAATTTGGGGGTTGATGCTGGTGCGATCCACGCCGTGGGACAGCATGACGTCGAATTTTTCCTTGGTGACGGTGTCGGGACGGCCTGCCTCGACGGTAAATTCCAGCGGCAGGTCGGGGATATTGTGTCGGATCACCGTCAGAAGACGGTCGAGCTGCTTGGGGTCGAGAACGGTAGGGGTACCGCCGCCCACGTAGACGGTGAGGAGCTTCTCTCCCCGTTCCTTGATACCCTGACAGACGGTGACGATCTCGTCGCAGAGCTTATCGAGATAGGCAGGCAGGGTGGCTAAATAGCGAGGAGTAGCATAGGAAACAAAGGAGCAATAGGCACACCGCGTGGGGCAGAAGGGAATGGACACGTAGAGGGAGCAGGTGTCGCGCTTGGCCAGCGAAACGGCCGTTTCCTCCACCGCATTGACGTCGGCAAGGAGCGCCGCCTTATCGGGACGGACGTGGAATTCCTTGACCAGCCCGTCGATGATGCCTGCGCGGTCAAGGCCCCGTTTTTTCAGCTCGGCGGCCATCTTGGCAGGGCGGACGCCGGTCAGGATCCCCCAGGGGGGCGCGGCTCCGAGAAGGCGGCTTCCCGCCTCGATCATGGCGTCTCCCACGGCCATTTTATAGGCGCGGTCATGGGAAATTTCTCCTGTTAGGGGGATAAGGCCCCTTCCCGCTTCGGTTTTGCCGTCGACGGTCATGGCAGCGGTGGCAAGGACGGAGCCGTCGGCTTCCCACACGTCAATATGCACTTGCGGAACCCCGGGAGCAGGGCCTTCCCCTTCGGGGAACTTGGCGCCGGGGAAGAAGATGAGGCAGAGGTTTTGGCAATAGGTTTTGTTGATGGTGCCGTTGACGGTTAGCAGCATGTTTGAGTCCTTTTTTTGTTTTCCGAAAGAGGGTTTCTTTCTTCAAAAGGTTGGATTTTGTCGTTCCTTTCTTTTTGCACAAAAAGAAAGGAACCAAAGAAAAGGCGCCAAGGGGATTAGGGGCTGGTTCCGCGCCCGAAAGCAGAGCTTTCGGCATCGCTCCACAAGCCCCTCCCCCTTGGTACCCCCACACCCCTCTTTGCCCGAGGGTTTGCTTGGGGGAAGAGGGTTGCTGTTTACAGAGACAACGAGGAACGTTCCCGATTCTGCCGAACGCGCAAAGGATCGGCAAAACCCTTCTTTCGAGAAGGCTCTGCGTGGAGGTGCGCCGTCCGCGAAGCGGATGGCAGGCAGCGCCCCGCCCTCACGCCTTCTTTTTGAACTCCTCCGAGTCGATGACGATGGTCACCGGCCCGTCGTTTACGAGGGAGACCTCCATATCGGCGCCGAACTCACCGGTTTCGGTCTGACAGCCCGACAGGTCGGATAGTCGAGCGGTAAAATACTCGTAGAGAGCCTTGGCACGGTCGGGGGCCTCGGCGTCAAAGTAATCGGGACGGTTGCCGTGGCGGCAGTTGGCGCAGAGGGTGAAATTGGAGATCACGAGAAGCTCACCGCCCACGTCGCCGAGGGCCAGGTTCATCTTCCCGTTGCCGTCACAAAAGACGCGGAGCTTGGCGATTTTCGCGGCCAGCAGGTCGGCGTCGCTCTCGGCGTCTCCCTTTCTCACGCCCAGTAGGATGAGAAAGCCTTGTTCGCAGGAGCCGACGGTCTGTCCCTCCACCGTGACGGCGGCGCGCTTGACACGCTGGATCACGGCCCTCACGTGGTATACCCTCTCGTGACCTCCTCCACGTTCTCAACAGAACGGAGGCGGGAGACGATGGACTTAAAGTGATCCAAATTCTTACAGGAAACGGTCAGCTCGATCTGGGTACAGTCAGAGCGGTTATGGGTGGAGATGGACAGCAGAGCCACCCTCATATCGGCCAGCGCCATGGTAATATCGGCGATGAGACGGATGGCAGGCTGGGCGGTAATGCGGATCTGGGCTTCAAATTCACTTGCGCCGGCAGCGGCGGCGGTTTCCCAACGGGCGTTTACCCAGCGGTTGAGATAGGCGGGATTGTTCAGTCCCGAGATCACGTTGGGGCAGTCCTGCTTATGAATGGAGATGCCGTAGCCCTTGGTGATGAAGCCGATGACGGGATCCCCCGGCAGGGGATTACAGCACTTACTGAACTTGACCGACAAGCCCTCCACGCCGTCGACGATGACGCCGCCGTTGGACTTCTTCTTGCGGGTAGCGGTCTGTACCTGCTCGGCTTCCATGGGAAGGGGCTCCTCTACCTTGACCACCCGGTCGAACTCGTCCTTCAGCTTGGAGCCGATCTTGGAGACGGTGATGCCGCCATAGCCGATGGTATTATAGAGGTCGTCGATATCCTGAATGCCGATGCGTTTGCCCACGTTCAAGAGGATCTCGGTACGCTGGGCCTCGGTATAGGCCCGTCCGATACGGCGGAACTCACGGTCCACCTCGGCCTTACCCACGGCGATGTTTTCGGGGCGGCGCTCCTTCTTGAACCACTGGCGGATCTTGTTACGGGCTTCACCGGTGCGGACGATCTTCATCCAGTCGCGGGAGGGGCCCTTGGAGGCCGAGGAGGTGATGATCTCAATGATCTCACCGTTTTGGGGAGCACGGTCGATGGGGACGATCATGCCGTTGATCTTGGCTCCCACCATCTTGTTGCCCACCTCGGAATGGATGGCGTAGGCGAAGTCGATGACGGTCGCCCCCTGAGGCAGGGTGATGATGTCACCCTTGGGGGTAAAGACGAAGACCTCGTCGTGCATGATGTCGATCTTGAGGGCCTGCAAGAACTCCTCGGGATCCCGGGTGTCGTCCTCGGTCTCGATGAGCTTGGCGATCCAGCTCAGCTTCTGGTCGATCTCCTCCTTGCTGTCCTCACCCGACTTGTACTTCCAGTGGGCGGCTACGCCGTATTCGGCGATCTGGTGCATCTCCCAGGTGCGGATCTGCACCTCAAAGGGGATGGACTTCCGTCCCATGACGGTGGTGTGGAGGGAACGGTACATATTGGGCTTGGGCGTTGAAATATAGTCCTTGAAGCGTCCGGGGACCATGCTGAACATCTCGTGGATCAGACCCAGGACGACGTAGCATTCCTCCTCGGTGTTGACGATGACGCGAAGGGCGTAGAAGTCAAAGATCTCGTCAAAGCTCTTGTTCTGCTGGTACATCTTACGGTAGATGCTGTAAACGCTCTTGACGCGGCCCTCAAGGGAAAAGTCGATCTTCGCCTCGGAAAGCTTATCCGAGACCTGGGCGCGGGCGCGCTCAATGAAGTCACGGCTTTCGCCGTAACGCTTTTCAATATCGTTTCGGATCTCCTCGAAGCCGATGGGATCCAGGTATTCCAGAGAACGGTTTTCCAGCTCGTGCTTCATCCTCTGCATACCGAGACGGTGGGCCAGGGGGGCGTAGACCTGCATGGTCTCAAGGGCCGTCTTGCGGCGCTTGTCGTCCTTCTTGACCCCCAGCGTCCGCATATTGTGCAGGCGGTCGCAGAGCTTGATGAAGATGACGCGGACGTCCTTGGACATGGCGAGGAACATCTTACGCAGATTTTCAATATGCTGCTCCTCTTTGTCCTCAAAGGGGATCTGCACCAGCTTGGTCAGCCCGTCCACCAGGTTCGCCACCGGCTCGCCGAATTCCTTCTTCAAAGTCGGCAGATCGATGTCGTTACCGCAGTCCTCCACGGTATCGTGGAGCAGGGCGGCGCAGATGGAATCGGTGTCCAGCGCCATGCCGGCCGCGATCTCGGCCACGGCGACGGGGTGACTGATGTACTCCTCGCCGCTGACGCGGTACTGCCCCTTATGAAGCTCCTTGGCAAAGAGGTAGGCCTTTTTGATCTTTTCAATGTCGTAGTGCTTGCCCGTCCGGTTGAGGGACCGAAGGAGTTTTTCTATACCGGCATAGTCGTCCTTGCCGTCAACTGCTTGAATAAACATGATTTCTCCAGATTTACTTTTTGTTCCAGATTGGGAATGGATACGGTAAAGCGTTCTCTTGCGGGGAGCGAGAGGTCCTTTTCGGTCAGGGAAATAACGCCCGCGTCGGCCAGAATGTCAAGACACAGCCGCAGACGCGTGTAGGTCATGGGACCGTTTTGGGCGGGTGGATTGTTCAGCTCGTAAAGGAAGGTGTGCAGGCAGACGGTGCCCTCCTCTCCCCCGACGATCCGTTTCAGACGAAGATAGACCGAAACGAAATCCTCCCGCTTGGGGAGCAGAGAGGCGTCAAGAGGGGCGCTGCTCTCCCGTACCGTTTGATAGTCGGAAAGCCGGGCGGCAAACCGCGCCTCCTCCTCGGCGGCGTGACGCATATCGCGGATGACCAGCTGCTCCGAGCGACTACCTTGAAACTCGTTTACGTTCAGGTTGAAGGCGATGTCGCAGCGGTCACCGGCCGCAAAGCCGAGCTCCTCGGGGGAGGAGCCGAAGCAAACGGCCGAAAAGCGTCGTCCCTCCCCTTCGAGGAGGAGCTTGGTATGATGCCCCGCACCGATGGGCACGGCGCTCAGGACCTCAAGGTCGCTCATGAGGAAAAGGGGCACGGGGTTCATGGTGCCGCAGGGCTCAAGAAGGTTCAGCTCCTCGGCCTGTCGGAGGGAGATCTCCCCGGGGTAAAGCTCGCAATCGATCTCCAGCGTCACCGTCGGCTCCTCGTCCCCGAGATGCTCCCTTGCGTAATCGCAGAGACGCTGACGGAAGGCGGGGAGGTTCTCCTTGGTGACGGTCAGCCCGGCTGCCAGCTCGTGACCGCCGTACTTGACCAGCAGATCGCTGCAGTGGGTGAGGGCCTCCACCAGATTTAAGCCCTTGACGCTCCGTCCCGAGCCCTTGCCCATCTCGCCGTCAAAGGAGATGAGAATGGAGGGGCGGTTGTATTTTTCGGTAATGCGGGAGGAGACGATGCCGATCACGCCGTGATTCCAGCCGTCCTCATGGAGAACGATGACCGGCGATTTTCCGACGTCGGGATCCTCTAAGATGCGGGCGGTGATCTGCTCCACGATCTTGTTTTCCTCGGCCTGACGGCGGCGGTTGATCTCACAGAGCTCGGTTGCGATGGCGACGGCCTGCTCCCGATCCTCGGTTAAGAAAAGCTCTACGGCACGGGAGGCCGTGCTGATGCGTCCCGCCGCGTTGATGCGGGGGGCCAGGGCAAAGCTGATGACCGAGGAGGTCATGCGCTTCTTTTGTCCCTTTTTTCCGCCGTCGGCCAGCTCAAGGAGAGCACGGATGCCGGGGCGGGCGTTTTGCTCCATGTAGCGGAGCCCCATGCTGACGATCAGACGGTTCTCATCCACCAAGGGCATCACGTCGGCCACGGTACCGAGGGCCACAAGATCGATATAGCGGCGGCAGAGGTCGGAAAGGAAGCCGACGGTCAACCCTCCGTTTCGCTTTTGAAGCGTCATTTCCAAGGCCGTGACCAGCTTGAAGGCCACGCCGACGCCGGCCAGCTCGGTAAAGGGATAGGTGTTGTCGGGACGGTGGGGATTGACTACGGCCACGGCCTTGGGCAGAAGCTCTCGGCACTCGTGATGGTCGGTGACCACCACGTCGCAGCCGAGAGAGGCGGCGTAGGCCACCTCGTCCAGAGCCGTCACGCCGGTGTCGACGGTGATGATCAGCGATGCGCCGTTCTCTACCAGCGTTTTCACGGCTTCGCGGTTGACACCGTAGCCCTCACCGAGGCGGTTGGGGATATAATAGTCCACGGCTCCCCCTTTTTCCCGCAGGTAAAGGGTGAGCAGACTGACGGCGGTAACGCCGTCGACGTCGTAGTCGCCGTAGATCACGATCTTCTCTTGTTTGTCCAGCGCCGCCACGATCCGCTCGCAGGCGGGGATCATGTCGGGAAGCAGGAAGGGATCCCGCAGGATCTCGGTTTCCAGATGAATGAAGGCGGCCGCCGCATCGGGGGTCTTGTAGCCCCGATGCCACAGAAGCAGGGCGGTGGGGAACCCGACGCCCAGTCGAGCGGCGATGGCCGCGACGGCACCGTCGGGATCGGAGCGGTCGGCGGCGTGCCAAAGCTTGCGTTTTATCATGGTGAACCTTTCGGGGTGATTTTTGGTGAAAAGGGTTTTAAGAAAGGCGAAAAGAAATAACACCGGTATGGCGTTTTTTGTGAGTCCCTTTCCCTTGCCCAAAACGCAGTTTTGGGCCATGCAACGTTCTTGAAGGTCGCGGAACCCTTCTTTCAAGAAGGTTCCGCGTGGGGGTCAGGGGGCAACGCCCCCTGCGTCTTCCCCTTACCCCTCGTAAGGGGCAAAGCGGCGGATGACGGCCTCGGCGGCACGGAGGCCGTCCACGGCGGCGGAGGTAATGCCGCCCGCATAGCCGGCGCCCTCACCGCAGGGGTAGAGGTTATCAAAGCCCGACGCCGTCAGGGCATCGCTTCGTAGGATGCGAACGGGAGAGGAGGTGCGGGTCTCGGCACCTGTCAGAAGGGCGTCGGGGGAGGCAAAGCCATGGAGCTTGCGGTCAAAATCGGCAAGCCCCAGCTTCAGCATCGAAGTGATGCGGGCGGGAAACAGGGCTGAAAGGTCAGCGGTGCGAACGGCTCCCTTCCGATAGGTGGGAAGGATACGGCTCGGCTCGGTGCCGTGCTTGCCGGCAAGGAAATCGCCTACCGTTTGCACGGGAGCTGAGTAATCGCCGCCGCCCATGGCAAAGGCGGCGTGCTCCAGCTGCCGCTGGAAGGCAATGGGATCCTCGGGGGCTACCGACACGACCAGAGCCGCGTTAGCGTTCTTGCCGTCGCGGCGATAGCGGCTCATGCCGTTGGTGACCACGCCGCCCTCCTCCGAGGCGGCGGCAATGACCTCTCCGCCGGGGCACATACAAAAGGTATAGACGCAGTCCTCCCCTTGACGGCGGGAGAGGGCGTATTCGGCAGGGCCAAGCTTGGGGTGGCCCGCCAGATCGCGGTACACGGCGCGGTCAATATCCGCTTGCAGATGCTCGATCCGAACGCCTACCGAGAAGGGCTTTGGTGTCAGGAGGACGCCCTGCTCCGAGAGCATGGCGTAGGTATCCCGGGCACTGTGGCCGATGGCCAACAGCACTTGGCCGCAGGGGATCTCCCCCTCGTTTGTGAGGACGGCCGTGATCCTGCCAAGGGACGATCGAAAGCCCTCCAGGCGGGTGTGGTAGCGGATCTCTCCGCCCAAATGACGGATGCGGGCGTCGATGTTGGACACCACGCCGAGCAGGCGGTCGGTACCGATGTGGGGCTTGGCGTTGACCAGGATCTCCCGCGGGGCTCCGTATTCCGCCAGGCGGCGGAGGACGTAGCGGGCACGGCCGTCATGGATACGGGTGACCAGCTTGCCGTCCGAGAAGGTACCGGCACCGCCGGCACCGAACTGAATGTTGCTGTTCGGATCGAGAATACCGTCACGGAAGAAGGCGCCTACCTTTTGGGTGCGCTCCATGACACCGTCGCCACGCTCCAATACGATGGGGCGATAGCCCGCCTCGGCCAGCATCAGAGCGGCAAACATCCCGCAGGGGCCGAAGCCTACGACCACGGGGCGGTTTTCCGAGGGCTCCTCACCCGGGATCAGTCCGTCGGTAGGATCGCTTTCGGTCAAAAGCGCACAGTCGAGCCGTTCCAGCTGCTTCTCCGAGAGGACGGCCTCGGTCTCGACGGCTACCGAATAGACGAAGCTCACCGTCTTATGCCGGGTGTCCACCGAGCGGCGGAACACGGTGCGGGAGAGAATATCCTGTTTACTGACGAAGGGAGCAAGCCGAAGGGCGGCCTGCTCCAAAACCTCGCGCTCCGACGCCGAAAGAGGCAGTCGGATATTTTTTACGATGATCTTCATGAGTCCTCGCTAACAGACATAAGTGGCAATACGTCAGCCCTTGATCTTCACGGCCACGGTATAGGAGCCAAATTCGTAGACTCTGCCCTGATAAGCATCGGCAATACGGATCAGCACGGGCACCGTGACGGTGCCGGAGCCGCCGCTTTGGGAGCTGAGATCCACCACGGGGGTAATATCGGCGGCGCTGATGCGGGAAAGATGGGAGGCGCTTCCGCAGAGAGTCACCTCAATGGGCCCGAGGATGGTGTCGTAGGACAGTCCCCCGGGGTTATTGACGGTCAGATTGTAGAGGGTAAGGGTGCGGGTGGTCATGCCCTTCAGCTCTACGTTCAGCTTGATGTTCTGCACCCCGGTCACGTTCTGGACCGATTCGGGGAGCGACACGCCCACGTCGTAGGAGGTGTTCTTCGAAATGGTCTTTTCGTCCAGCTCGTATTCCAGCTTGACGGCGTCCACCACGTCGGCCTCGCCGCGGATGCGGACGGTAGCGGGCTTGACGGTCACGGTGCAGTTTCCGACGTTAAAGTAACCGTGCTTGTAGCGGATGGTGACCGGCACGTCGCGGTACTTATAAACGGGGATGGTGGCGGTAGCCGAGGCGACGTTCATGGTAACGTAGCTGTTGTTCACCGCGTTGCCGTCGGCGTCGATCAGCGTCAGATCACCGTTGTACCGCACGGTGCGGGTCACCCGTCCGATGTCGGCGGTGAGACGGGCGTGATCGATCCGATCGAGGACCGCCTTGGGGCCCTTGACGAAGATGTGGCGCACGTCGGTGGTGATATCGCTGAGGCCCAGCTCGTAGCCCTCCTCCAGCATATAGTTGGTGACGGTGACCTTGACGGGGATCTCCTTCATTTCGGCGTCGTCGACGTAGACCGAAATGGAGCCGGCGCTGGCCTTGACGAGGTTGACGCCGTTGGGAAGGTCAAACTGAATGGTGCACTGGTGCTTGCCGGGCTCGGTGATGTCGGAAACGTCCACGAAGGCCGTGATGTCCCCGGCCGAAAGACGGCTCATGAGAGTCCGCTTTCCCGAAACCTTGATGTCGATGGTTACGTCGTCGCCCGACAGGACGGAAAAGCTTCCGGTGTTGACGATCTTGACCGGAACGGAGGTAAAGACGTCCTCCGACAGGGAGGTGTCAACGGCGGCGGCGTAGTACCACAGGAAGAAGGCGATAAAAAGACACCCGATCTTGGCGACGAAGTCAGCGATCTTGTTTTTCTTTTTGGGGGAGGCAAGCTCCTCGGCATCCTCGGAGAGGACTTCGTTTTTCACTTCATTCTCGTTCATGACGCTCCTCCTTTCAGACGGTTTTCCCGTCGTCCTTTTTCACCGACGGCTTAAAGCGGGATTTATTCTTGTTGGGGGTGACGAAGAGGTTATCCATCTCCCGCTTCAGGGAGGTGTAGGTAAAGCCACGCTGAAGCTGACCGCCGATGGCGATGGAGATGGTGCCGGTCTCCTCCGACACGATGATGACCACGGCGTCGCTCTCCTCGCTCATGCCGATGCCGGCGCGGTGGCGGGTGCCCAGGTCCTTTAAGATGGTATCGCTGGAGGAGAGGGGCAGGAAGCAGCCTGCCGCCTGGATCCGCCAGTTACGGATGACCACGGCGCCGTCGTGGAGAGGGGCACCGTTGTAGAAGATGTTTCGCAGGACGAAGGCCGACAGATCGGCGTTGACGGTCACGCCGGTCTTCAGGATCTCGCCCAGCTTGGTGGAGCGCTCGATCACGATCAGAGCGCCGGTCTTGGTTTTGGCAAGGTCGGCCACGCCGCGGCAAAGCTCGTGGACGAAGGGGGAGGCAGAGCCGGCGTTTTCCTTGTTTTCTCCGATGTTCCGAAGGGACTTAAAGGGCTCGCCACCCATCTTTTCCAGGGCCGAGCGGAGCTCCGGCTGGAAGACGACGAGCAGAGCCACGAAGCCCACCTGGAAGATGTTCTGCATGATGAAGGACATGGCGGGCAGCCCCAGGAGGGAGCTGACCAGCGAGACGATGACGATAAGGGCCACGCCCAGGGCCAGCTTACCGGCACGGCGGTCCCGGATAAAGGCGTAGACGTAGTAGAGCAGGATCGCGACCAGCAAAATATCGATCACGTCCAAGACCTCGATGGACTTGATTTGATAGAGGAAATATTCCCAGGCAAAGACGGTCGTGTCTCCCATGATAAGTACTCCTTTGGCGATTGGAATCATAAACGATAGGTATTCAGTTTATTGTACCACAAATCCCGCCGAAGTGCAATGAGAGGAGCGCATTTTTTTGCCCGTCGAGCAAAAAATTTACATTATGATTAAGATTCGGGTGCAAAAAATGGGGAAAATCACGAAAAAACGCCTCTCCCGAAGGGAGAGACGCGGGGGAGGAGGGGCGAGCGGCTTCCGACAAAGCCGCGGCACGGGAGCTTTCGGTCAGGACGGCGTCTTCCCAAGCCGATGAAACAGCGAAACGATCCCCGACAGGATCAAAAGACCGCCGAAGCATTTCCGTAAGACGCCGTGCTCTACCGCCGAGGCGAGCAGAGCACCGGGAACCGAGCATATCACGCCGCTGACCGCCAGCAGCAGAACGGTTTTCCAGCGAAAGGTCCTCCGCTTTCGGTTGACCAGAAAGGCAGTGCCGGCAGCAGAAAGAAAAAACAGGAGGTTGATGCCCTGGGCCTCGATTTGGGGGAGGCCTTGAACGAGGGTGAGATAGATCACGAGCAGTCCGCCGCCTCCCACGCCGAGCCCGGCCAAAAGAGCGACCAAAAAGGACGCGATAACCTGCATGACTTCTCCTTTCGGGTGGGGCTTTCGCCGGCAATTTTCGGGGCTTCGTTCGGGTAGTCTCCGGTGAGACTTTCGCCCGACGGCCCTTGTTGGGGTTGCTCCCCTCAAGGCTCAGATCTGCTTGCGGATCCGCTCCAGGGCCCCCTTCTCCAGGCGTGACACCTGGGCCTGGGAGATGCCGATCTCGGCGGCCACCTCCATTTGAGTCTTTCCCTTAAAAAACCGCATGGCTACGATGTTCTTCTCCCGGGGGCTTAACTGCTTCAGCGCCTCCTTCAGCGCGATGTTCTCCAGCCAGGCCTCCTCACTGTCGGAAACGTCCCGGATCTGGTCCATCACGTAGAGGGAATCTCCCGAGGAGGAGCCGTCGCCGCAGACGGGATCGTAGAGGGAGACCGGCTCCACGATGGCCTCCAGGGCGTTGACGATCTCCTCCTTGGTGTGGGGCTCGCCGTTTTCCGCAAGATACGCTACGATCTCCTCTACGGAGGGCTCGCCGTTGCTCCTTCCCGTCAGAAGCTCCCGCACCTGCAGGGCGCGGTAGGCCAGATCCCGCACCGAGCGGCTGACGCGGATGGCGTTGTTATCCCGCAGGTATCGCTTGATCTCACCAATGATCATCGGCACGAGCGTACCGTGTGGAAAAGAGCGCGGCCACGAAAATCCCGCCGCCGCCACGGTGCAAACATCCGTCGCCACGGCGCAAACGTCCGCCGTCGGCGCAAACGTCCGCCGTCGACGCAAACATCCGCCGCCGTGGCGCAAAAATCCCGCCGTCGGCACGCCGACGGCGGGATCAAAGCTTGGTATCGCGGTCAGTTGAACTCCGCCTCATCGGCGGTATCGTCTACGGGAATCTCGTGAGCGTGATGGACGAGACCGTCGTCGCAGATCTCGCTCATGGCCTCCAGGATCAGCTCGTCCTCAAAGCGCTCCTTCACCTTTTCGGCGATCAGGAAGCCGCCGGCAATGGCCGAGACGATGCCCAGCGCCGTGAAGGGCCCCGCGGTGTTTTTCTTGTCCTTGAAGAGATAGCAGATCACGAGGAAGAAGCAAGAGACAGACTGAACGATCAGCATCAGTCCCAGGTAGAAACGGGTTTGTTTGATCATGGGGTGTCCTCCTTATTTCGGCGCCTTATGCCTTGGCGCTGTTCATTTTCAGGTATGCGTTGATGAAGCCGTCGATGTTGCCGTCCATGACCGAGCCGATGTCGGTGATCTCAAAGCCGGTACGGGTGTCCTTGGCCAGGGTATAGGGCATGAAGACATAGGAACGGATCTGAGAGCCCCACTCGATGTCGGTCTTGACGCCCTTGATGTCGTCGATCTTTTGCAGATTCTCCCGCTGCTTGATCTCCATCAGCTTGGATTTCAGCATACGGAGGGCGTAGTCCTTGTTTTGGAGCTGGCTCCGCTGGGTCTGGCATCCCACCACGATGCCGGTGGGCTTGTGCAGGATGCGGATGGCCGAGTCGGTCTTGTTGATGTGCTGACCGCCGGCGCCCGAGGAACGGTGGGCGGTGATCTCCAGATCCTCGTCCCGCAGCTCGATGTCGCTGTTCAGGTCGTCAAATTCCGGCATGACCTCTACCGAAGCAAAGGAGGTCTGGCGGCGGCCGGAGGCGTCAAAGGGAGAGACACGCACCAGACGGTGGACGCCGTTTTCGCTTTTCAAAAAGCCGTAGGCGTTGGGGCCCTCGATGGAGATGGTGGCGCTCTTGATGCCGGCGGCATCGCCGTCCAGCCAATCCATCAGCTTCACGGTGTAGCCGTGAGCCTCTCCCCAGCGGGTATACATCCGGTAGAGCATTTGCGCCCAGTCCTGGGCCTCGGTACCGCCGGCGCCGGGATGGAAGGCGAGAATGGCGTTGTTGTGGTCGTATTCCCCCGTGAGGAGGGTCTCAAGACGCATGGTCTCCTCGGCGGCCAGGATGGCCTTGACCTCCTCCATCACCTCGGGGACGATGCTTTCATCGTTTTCCTCGATGCCCATATCGCAGAGGACGAGGGTGTCCTCAAGACGGGTGCAAAGGTCATCGTAGGCCTCGATGGTTCTTTTCTTGTCCTTAATGGTTTGTAGGATCTTGCCGGAATCGGGGCGGGACCAGAAGTCGGGGACGACAGTCTTGGCCTCCAGCTCCTCGATTTGTCTGGTTAAATCGTCAATGCGGAGCGCGCTATGGAGCTCCTCGATGGCGGGGCGGGCGCCGTTTAAGGCGCGCTTCGCTTCGTCAAGCTGAATAATCAATGGGTTCCTCCGGAAACGGTGTTCAGAATTTTGGTTCACCTTATATTATAGCAGATTTTGAAAATTTGTAAACAGGTTTTGGAAAATTTGCCCGTCTTTTGCATTTTGGGGCGGGTCTGCGACGCGCGGAGGGAGCGGGAAGCGCCCTTTGCGGTTTGCAGAGGGCTTGCCTCCAACGCCGTATCATAAAACGATGCGTTTTCATATGCCCCCTCGGCCGCACGGTGAAGTTTTTTAATTTTTTGTGAAGCCTATTGACACGTCCGCTCTAATGTGTTAGACTGTTTTTGAACTCTAATGGATTAGAGAAAAGGAGAACGAAGATGGAAACACCAAAAGTTTTTGAAAGTGAATACCGTTTTTGCCTTGTTTTATGGGAACACGAGCCCATAAAAAGCAGTGAGCTTGTTACCCTTTGCCGAGAACGGCTCGGTTGGAAGCCTACCACCACCTATACGGTCATAAAAAGGCTGTCAGAGAGAGGGGTACTAAAGAACGAGAACACGATCGTGTCCTCTCTTGTCAGTAAAGATGAGATTCAGGCAGCCGAGATCCATGAAATGGTTGAGAAAACCTTTGAGGGCTCCTTGCCTGCATTTATCGCCGCGTTTACCAAGCATCAAAGGCTTTCGGAAAGGGAGCTTGATGCTGTGCAAGCCATGATAGACCGTTATCGGAAGGGAGAATAACGATGTCTGAGGTGTTCATTAGGGTCATCAATATGAGCATTTCGGCAAGCTATATCGTGCTTGCCGTATTGCTCCTGCGCCTGCTTTTGAAGAAGGCGCCCAAATGGATCGCCGTGCTTCTTTGGGGAATGGTTGCCGTCAGACTGATTTGTCCCTTCACGATGGAAAGCGTACTCAGCTTGATACCGAGCGCGGAAACGGTCAGTCCGGACATTATGATGGATCGGACACCCGAAATAAACACGGGCATTCCGATCATCAACCAAGTGATTAACCCCGTGATCGGCGGATCGTTTACGCCCGATCCCGGTACAAGCGCCAATCCGTTGCAGCTGTGGATTCCGACGTTTGCGGTCATATGGATCATCGGAATGGAAGCACTTCTTATCTACACGGTGATCAGTTATGCAAAGGTGAAGCGCAAGATCGGAACGGCGGTACTGCTTCGTGATAACATCTATCAGAGTGAGAACGTGGTATCTCCCTTTGTGCTCGGTATTGTCAAGCCGAAGATCTATCTTCCCTTCAACATGAACGAGAAGGATATGGAGCACGTCGTAGCGCACGAAAAGGCACACATACGCCGCAAAGATCACTGGTGGAAGCCTCTCGGATTCCTTCTTCTTGCACTCCATTGGTTCAATCCTCTGATGTGGCTCGGTTACGTTATCCTTTGCCGCGACATCGAGCTTGCTTGTGATGAAAAGGTGATCGGGGAGCTTGATCACGATGCGAGAGCCGACTATTCGCAAGCACTTCTGACTTGCAGCGTGAACAGACGAATGATTGCAGCTTGTCCTCTTGCCTTTGGTGAGATTGGAGTCAAGGCTCGTGTGAAATCGGTGCTCAATTATAAGAAGCCTGCGTTCTGGATCATCATCGCAGCGGTCGTTGCTTGTGTGGTCGTTGCGGTCTGCTTCCTGACGAATCCTCCGCAAAAAGAGGATGATTCCATGTCACCGCACGGAGAGATATACACGGACTATGAAGGTGTATATATCACCATTGAGTCCATAGACAAAGACGAGGGAGGACAAATGGTTTTCAATGTGGTTTGGCACAACGAAACGGATAAAGAAGTTACTTACGGTGAAATGTTTACAATCGAATATCAGGTTGGCGAAGAATGGATGGATACCGATTTCGATGAAGAAGGATATTTCACTACCATAGGTTACTGGTTAAGAAAGAATGAAACAGCTTCAAAGAGTTATCATGCAGAGCACCTTGATATATCAAAGAGCGGCACGTATCGATTTGTGGTTCCTTTTTCGGTGAAGAAAGGATGTAAATACCCTTCTTATAAAGCTTGGGCTGAGTTCAAGATCGGTCCTGTTCCCTCTATGGGTTTTTTGCGTGAGCAGCATCCCGAATATTTTGGGCTTGATGCGTCGGACGGACTTGACGTTTACGTTTGGCAAATGGCAAAAAACAGCTATTCCTTTGGCTTATTGCCCCACGCCAAGCAAGGACGTGATTGGACGGCTCATGAGCTACTGAACCTCAGAGGAATACGTGCCGAGGAAATGAGCGCCATCTTATCCACGTACCGTGTCAATGAGAACGACATATTTATCATTCCATGGCAGAATCCCCTTTCGAGTTATTTGGGAGAATGGCAGATCGTAAGAGAAGGCGAGGATGCGAAGGACCTTGATGCAAAAAGGCAGGCTTATGTGGAATATGTTTGGCGAATGCTTTCCCTCCGGTAGCTCCGTCAAAAAAGAACGACCACCCAGCAGGGTGGCATGGCCTTTCGCTGCATAGGGGATTCTTGCAGACGACGCTTCGCGTCTTACTGCAACTCGATTGCCCCCAGTAGCTCCGTCAAAAAAAGAGACAGCCACCCTATTGGGTGGCTGTCTCTTTTTTGGTGGACACATACTAGTTAAATTCGAACTTAAAACAGATTCAATTTCTTGCAAGGTCAGGGTCTCGGTGCCGTCCTTATAGTTGTAGGTGAGGACCAATTTATCATCATATACAAAGACGGAATTTACGAAAGTATCGATGATTTCTTTTCTGTAATCAAGAGCGTTGATGTTGCCGTACTTATATTTACTGATCCATTCCACGATCTCTTCCTTGGTAAACTTACGGCGCTCCAACTGCAGTTGCAAGATACTGGCTTTCAGCGAATCCCGCTGGGTTTCTAAATCCTCCAGGCACTCCTTTGTGGTTTCAGTGATGATGCCCTGGCGGATGGCTTTCATCACATTACGGATCTCAGCTTCGCACTGCTGCAACTGCTGCTTCAGCACAGGTGTCATGGTGTCGCCCTGTTCCTGCATGACCAGGATGGCACCTGCGATGCGGTCGATTGCTTCATCGGTCAGCACTTTGGAGACAGTCAGTTTTACAACAACCTCTTCAATCCAATGCTTCTTGATTGCTTTCTTCTTACAGCCAAGCCGCCGCTTTGCACCGCTGCATTTATAGTAGTGGTAGACAATCCCTTTGCAGCCTTTGCCGCTTTCTCCGGCTATCAGCCGCCCACAATCGCCACAATATAGCTTGGTGGTAAGCAGGTATTCCTCTTCCGCTTTTGCCCGTGCCGGAGCCTTCTTATTTGCTGCCATACGCATTTGCGCCCTTTCAAATAATTCTTTGTCTATGATCGCCGGAATCCCGTCCGGGGTAATGACATCGCCATACTTGTATTCGCCGATGTACTTACGGTTCTTCAGAAGATTGCTGAGAACGCTGACGGTATAAGCGTTAGGAGGTGAGATCTGTGAACTATTTGAATGACCCCCACTACGATGTGGACGAGGCCCAGTTGGACCATTTCGACCAAAGTGTCGCCAAACGGCAACGGTATCAGCTGTGGAAAGAACGGCTGAACCAAGTGGAACTGCAAATTGAAAAAGGCGAAACAGCACCCGATCCGGATGCAGATCTCTCTCCGAAAAAGAAGCGGCTGAAACGGAAGATAAAAGAAGAGGCGCTGCTGCGTTTGGAAGAAGCTGCCCGGACAGAAGATGACTTTGTGGCAGTACAGTATCACTGGGATCGCTGGGATTCCAACCGGGAGCGCAAAGAGCGATACCATGAAGTCCTGCGAGGTGATGTACCGCTGGATGTAGGCATTGCAAAGAATCCCCATATCTTCCCGGAGTGGTTGGGTACACCAGTGGCACAGCAAATGCGTAGCGGTAACTATTTGGATTGGCTCGCCAACTGCCCCTATGAGATGCACGATCTTTTGGCTGACGCTGCGCTGTCCGCTTTAATCTACTCACTAAAAGAAGACCATAAGGAGAACTTCTACTACTCTGCCATCCAGCTGCTGCAATCCCAGGAGATTGCCAAGCTGATGGGACAATCCACCCGGAACATCCGGAAGAAACGGAATGTGATCCTGCGCAAGCTACGAGCCGGTTGGTACGAGCACCTGCGCACAAAGCCTGCGGGATCTCTGTCCCTGGACGAGAAAGATTTTCTGTGTAAATACAAAAAAACCGCCCCGATGGGTTCGGGAGCGGTAAGGAGGTGTGTTATGAAGCAGTTGTTTGAGCGGGTCAGTTCTTGCTGGGTTCACTATGATAAATATGTGATCCGCACGGATGCCAAAGGTACAAAATATGTAACAGCGGCAGAGGGTGCACGACCCCAAATTATAGACCCGCTGGAAGATGCCCAGACCATGGTGCTGGATTCGCTAAATGCAGGCAGACTCTTCTTTGGAAAGAAAGCACCGGAACGAGAGCAGGAAGCCGGAATCCTGCGGTTTGTCCACCGTTACGGTCTGCTTGGTTTTATCACAGCGCTGCCTACCACTCCCAAATTCATGCAATACGAAAAGGTATACTTGCCGAAGAACCATTTTATCCGGGAGGAAGCATTGGAAACCAAACAGTTCCTTGATTACTTTTACCCGTTCAAAAAGCCTCTTCTGCGAAAGCGCGGAGTGGAATACACTTGGGAGGTAGAAGGCGATACGGATGCGATAGCACTGGAGTTGACCTTTTCCAGTGAACCCACCGCAAAGAGAATGAGCTTCCAAAAGGAATACGCTGAGCCGCTGGATTGGATTATAACGGCACTGAAAGATATGACCTTTCCCTTCATTACCAGCAAATATTTCTATGAACATGGTGATGCCTTCGATGCGGACGAAAAGAAGCTGATGGCGCAGGGGGTTGCGGCCTTCGGTGGCATTGCGCCCACCTACCGGATCGCACTGCTGGACAAGCCCACCATCGTCTGGGATTTCCATTCTCTGTTGATCGGCCTGCAGATGATGTTCAGTTTTATGATAGCTGAGGATAAGACCCCTCTGCGGATGTGTGATCACTGCGATACTATCTTCGTAGCAAAGAGATCAAATCAGCGTTTCTGCTGTGATGCCTGTCGCCGTAAAGGTGAATAATACCCCATAAGAAAAAGCAAGCAGGGCATCATGTCCTGCTTGCTTAATATTTTTCTGTTTGCAGCCAGCTGCGCTTTAATTTGTGTCTGCACCAACGGGTAGCAGAATTGTTTGGCCTACATAAATCTGATTGGCATCTTTAATTCCATTGATTGCAAGGATGATTTTATAATTGGAAGCATAATCAAGATTGTTTGCTGCACAAATCTTAGACAGGCTATCACCGGCAACAACAGTATAGGCCTTAAAGGCCACAACGTTTTCTTCCGGTTGCTTTTCTAGCAGAGCTTTCAGTTCGCCGATAAGCTCGTCCTGATTCTGCAAGGTAAGCTCGTGGTTTTCCAGCATTTCCAGCAGGTCAGCAGCGGTGGTCTGACCAGTGCTGTCCAAGACACCATTAGCCAGCAGCTCCTGCAGCTTAGCAATAGCATCGGCCTGGTTCTGGATAACCTCGTTCTGCTTGCCGATTTCCGTCTTCTGCCCCTCAATTTCGTCCTTCTGATTCTTAATTTCCTCCTGCTGGCTGGAAATGTCAGCAAGGATTTCCTCCTGCTTTTCCAGCTGCTTCTCGTATTTGTTGTTCAGAGAAATCGCAAAGAAAGAAAGGAACAGGGTTGCTATGCAGAGCAATGCAATCAGGATGCTTGCAGCCTTTGAAGTCTTGGCTGGTGCAGGTTTTTCCTTCTTCACCTTGGTCTGCTCGATTTTAATAGGCTTGCCCACATCGTCATAAATGTAGTAACCCTTCAGCTTTTCGATGCGACCATTCTTCCACTGGAAGAATCCGCGTAGATTCTGAATGGGGTCGATAACATAAGCAACCTGGAATGGCAGGTTGAAGAAGTTCTCCTGGATGAACATATCATAGTTCGACAGGAAGATACCGTAGTTGGGGTGCGTATGCTGCCAACCGATAATTTTCTTATCAGGGTATCTTTTTTCGTGCTCAGCATGAACGTAATCCCAGGTTTCGTGTGTAAAGGTCAGTGTGGAAGCGGATGCATCGGTGTATTTCGCCTCAATATACTGCGAGATGATAACATGGGTCTTGCCATGTTCCTGGCAGTATTCACCGAGGATGATGCTGCCGAGTTCTTTGGTTGTATCAGACGCAGCCAGCTTCTCCAGTGCCTTGTACACATCCTGCTTGATATAAACTTTGACGTCATCGTTTTCGATTTCGCCAAAGGTCAGGAAGTTCATAGGCAGCTGTACGCTCGGAGCCTCATCCACATTCTCGTCCTGGATTTCAATTTCGAAATCTTTGTCCAATATTGGCACCTCCCTTATCCTAACAAAATACCAACAAGCAGTGCGCGACCGATAATAGCCAGTACAGTTGCTGTTGTATTCACGCCACCGTTAGATGCGATAAATTGGGACTTATAAGGTTCATTCATGGCTTTTGCTTGGTTTGCCTTGCCTTCCAAATACTTCATGTAAATGCTATTGCCCAAAATACCAAAGGTGATATAGCCACCAAAAGCAAGCAGCGATAAGAAAGTGGAGCCAATCAACGAAATGATGATATCCGCAGCAAGAACCGCTGCAGCATAACCGTACATCTTTCTGTACATCATCCAATAAGGAGTCACCCAGAAGGCTGCCCAGTTCCACGAAGAGGATTTACCTTGCGACTTCATCATCTGGAACTTGGGTATGTAGTATTCTGTTTTTGTTCCGACCAACTGTTGGACATCTGCATCAACACCAGCAGTCTGATAAGATTGGTAGGCATTGTATCCACTGTTCTGATACTGGTTCTGCGTCTGGTACGGGTTGCTTTGCTGATTTACATAGGAATACGGATTGCTATTGTTGGGATTAGCTTGTGTATAAACCGGGGGCTGTGGTGCTCTTTCCGGAACGGCAGCTAATCTGTTACCACAGTGAGAACAGAAAGAAGATGTATTGGCATTCTGGGTGCCGCATTGTGTACAGAACACAACACCGCTGTTTACCGGAGTCGCTGTACTTCTGTGGTCTTCATAGTTCATCTGCGTAGCAGTAACAGAGGAAGCGGTATTATCAGCAGCCTTGATGGTACCGAGACATCCGAAGGTGGTGCATCCCTGGTTTTCTACCCAGCAATCCTTGTGGTGAGGCATATCGCACTCGCTGCACACAATGATGTCGTCGCCGGGCCTAAACTCGGTTTTGCAATAGGGGCAAATCTTTCCGGTGTAATCATTCATTCGTGGTAGTGCCCCCTTCTGTAGTATCAGTGGTTTCGCCTTCGGTGGTATCAGTGGTTGTTCCGTCGCCAGTCTCTTCTGTAGAGCTATCAGTTGTGTTATCAGTGCCACCCTGCTCGGTGTTTCCGGTACCGGTATCGGTGGTAGTATCATCTTCCGGTTCAACGGGGGTTTCAGGCTCTACAATGATACCTGCTTCTTTCAGAATCTCTCTCAGCTCCTGAATCTCTGTATCTTGTGCTGCAAGCATTTGCTGCATTTGGAAGAGCGCCTGGTTCGCACGGTTGGTCAGAGTCACTTGTTGCGTTTCCAGTTTTTCCTGCTCTTTTTTAAGCTTCTCCAATTGCTTAGAAGAAGAGATGTTTGAGAAAATCAAGAAAACGACTGCCACAGACAGAATTGCAATCAGAATATTCTTAATGCTAAACAGCGGAGTAGCTGCCTTTTCCTCAGTGGACTCGTCCTTACCGGTGTCCACAGTAATCTGGGTGCCGGTCTTGTCATAGATATAAAAGCCCTTGCACTTTTCAATGTTACCGTTAATCCAGAAATAGAAGCCTTCAATGTTCTGGATGGGGTCAACAACATATGCCACCTGATGGGCTTCGCTGAAGAAGTTCTGATGGATGAATTTGTCGTACTCAGACAGGAAAATGCCAAAGTCGGGATGGGTGTGAATCCAGCCCACAATCTTTTTGCCCTTGTGCTTTTTTCCAATTTCCTTGTGCACAAATTCCCATGTCTCGTGCGTGAATTTCAATGTTGTAGGTGTCGCTTCACAGAATTTTGCCTCCACAAAACCACTGATGACAATATTGGTCTTGCCGAATTCTTCGATAACGGTACCGACCAGCATACCGCCGCTTTCGTTAGTGGTCTTATTCTTCGTAAACTTATGAATTTCCTTATACACGGCCTGGGAGATATAGATATTCTTGTTCTCCTCGACGCGCTCGCCCATAGGAAGAATATTTTGAGGCAGCATGTTCTCCGGCAATTCGTTGGCCGGTGCTTTCTTATTTTGTTTCTTTGCTTTCTTAGCCATAATTATCACTCCAATATATCAATGTCGAAGTCGGTTCGTTCGCTGGGGTCGTATGGCACAACAGTGCTTTTCTTTTTTTCGTTTATCAGTAAAACCGTCAGTATCACATTTGCTGCCAGAGACAACGCTGCAACCACTACTGCAATATAGGTGATAGCAGGTGTGCGCTGCTCGTCGTCCTGGTCATCAGAAGGTTCCTTGCTTTCATTGTTGCCGCCCGGCTGAGTATCGGAGGGTTTGGTTTCCTCCGGTATCGTAACGCTGTCCACAACATTGCCGTTCGTGTTAAGTTCAATTCCAAGGGACTTAAGATAGTCGCAGATTCTGCTAACAGGAATGGCAAGGCCAATGCCTTCGCTGTCGGACATTTTAAGGGTATTCATACCCAAAACTAGACCGGCATCATTTAGCAGAGGGCCACCGCTGTTACCTTCGTTAATCGGTGCATCTATCTGAATATAAGATTGATTTTTAACAATCCGCTCTTTGGCCGAGATGCCGCCCTTAGTAAGCGTGTATGCCATACCATGGGGAGCGCCAATCGCATAAATATCATCGCCTGTTTTCATTGTAGATAGATCAGCAATATCTAGATAAGGGAACTTGGCATCCTTTACAATCAGAACAGCGATATCCAGCTGTTCATTCATACCAAGCACGGATGCCTTGTGCTTAGTTCCACCGTAGGTTTCTACGGTTATGCTGCGCGGATTACCAATCACGTGCGCATTGGTTACGATACAATTCTCACCGACAGCAAAGCCACTGCCAAGGGAATTGCCGGAATAAATCACAAATACGGATTCATATGCCGTTTCGGCTTCAAAGCCGATGGCACCTACAGATAAAGTGGAGGCGAATAATACCGCTACCACAATTATCAAAGAGAGTAACACTCTGATTGGCTTCACGATATTACTCGCCTCCTAATCAATTATTTTGTATTAAACACAAGCACGGAGTTGCCGATTGCAATGGCATCGCCCTGCTTCAAAACGTGACGGGTGGTCTTCTGACCATTGACGATGGTGCCCATGGGGGTACCGCAGTCAGTCAGAACATATTTGCTGCCTTCCAACTTGATGTCACAGTGGTGAGGACCAACAAGCTTGTCCTTGAACAGAACGATGGTGTTCTTACCATTGTTACCAATGCTGGTCGTGCCTGCAAAGACCAGATATTCCTTACCTTCGAACTCACCACGGATAACCTTGAGCCATGCAGCCTTAGCAAACTGCTCGAGCAGGCCAACACCGACGCCAATCAGGATACCCATGATTACGATTGCAACGCCTCTTGCGACCACGTCGTTGGGGATAATGTCGAAGACGTAGTTGAACAGGAAGCCACCGATAAATGCACCAACCAAGCCGCCGAGGGCACAGAACAGCATACGCTTCTTTTCGGGCTTGATAAGACCAACGGAAGTGCCGATACCAAGGCCCATAATAGCCCAACCCAAACCACGCACAAAAGCTGCTGTGAATTCTTCGGGGTCATCGGTTAGCATTTCAGCATACATCCACTGTGCCAAGTAACCGCTGATAAAGCCAATGGCCAGGGAAACGCCGGCACCGATAAGTGCATACTTAACAGCCTTTTCCTTAGAACCGTAGTAGACACCTTCGCCGATGCCCAGGAACAACCCAACGAACAGGGCGATTACGGCAGACCACAACGCAGTGCTGGTTCTGGTAACTGCATCAAGAGCTGCAACCAAGCCATCCTCGTCCTTATCGTACTTGTCTACATAGACATCGTACAGTTCTTCGTCAGCCTTCTCGTCATAGTCAAGGTAATCTTCCAAATAGCCTTCAGCCTTGCTGGAAATGTCATCGCTGGTAACAAATTGAGAAATGGCATCTTTGTCATCATAGTCTACATTGTGTTTGTCGCACCACTTCTTGAATTCTGCGTCAAGCTTCTTGTAGGCTTCATCTGCCTTAGCTTGATACTCATAGTAATCAACGAGCTCAGAATGACCGCTGAGTGTAGCAGCTGTCATATTGCTGGTCAGATTACTCTCGGTCAACTCAGAAACGCCAAAGCCAACAAAGGCGCCAATCAGAGCCCACAGCAGGCCCTTAACCAAGACGGTCTTAAAATTAAGTTTATTACCCTTGACGACTCCACCGTGAGCAACAGTCTGCATTCTCTGTGCAGTAGGAACGAATTCAATACCGGCAAGCTCTTCTGCTGTGATTTCAAAGTCATTTTCGTCCACCTTAGGCTCGACAACTGCAGGAGTTACAACAGGCGCCTCAACGGCAACGGGTGCGGCTACTGCTTCCGGAGCAGGAGTGGTATCTTCCAGAATAGCTCCATCGTCACCAAACAGGTCGATTTCCACGACTTCCTTGGAAGACGCATAGTCAGCAATGTAAAGGTCAATATTGCCAACCGGGAACAGATGCTTGTTCTCCATTGCCCACTGTGCTGCGTCTGCAGACAAGGGGCTGTAAGAGTTCCAAGACTTATATTGAATCATATCACCAATATTGATGATAATGTCACTCAGGGATTCACCGGCACCCCAGATATCGCCGATACAGATTTGCCCGTCTCGGAAGTTCGGATGCCAAATGGGAGTGAGAATCTTACAGATGGGCTTATAACGGGGATAGTCGGCGTGCAGTGTAATCTCAATCTCGTGCCGGCCGAGAGTTTCAATTCTGCCATCCGGCAGCAGGTAAATACCGTTCACAAAATATGTAACATGGTACTTCTCAGGCGGTTCGTCGCCAATAGGAGTTACAATGATGTTTTTGTGACCGGCAAAGTCCTTCTTTACCTGCTCAAAGTCAGAAAGAAGGCGTCTCATTCTTGCGGTCATTTCTAATGAATCTCCTTTCGCTTACAGTCCTTCGAATATCTCTGCTTCGTCAGCAGTGAATTCGTAGTAGGTGGTATTCATGCCCACTCTGCCGCCAACAATGTGCAGCAGGGGGATGCCGATTTCGTAAGGGGTTTTGTCCAGGAAGTCTTCTTCGCCCTTAATAGAATGGATACTGTCAAAGGTCATCTGAGCGCCGCACTTGGGGCAAGTCAGCATATGGCCCTTCAGCTTGTGCACAGGCGTGAACAAATCCTTGCATTCACCGCAGGAGCACTTGGCTCTTGTGCCAATATCCCGGTCAAAGTCCAGAACAGCTCGCTCGCCCAGCTCGCTGCGGATTGCTTCCAGAACATCTTTCAATGCGATGGTCTTGACCGACCAGGGCTTTTCTACGATTTTCTCGTAGGTGTCATGGCTCATGCAATCCTCTTTGCACTGATATTCCACAACATAAGAGTCGTGGGTCAGACCATTAAAGACATAACCCTTACCGGCGAGGGTGGGAAGATTTCTGTCTGCATGGAGCAACTTCAGCATTTCCTGCACCTGAATACCGGCAATGATAGAGGACGAGGTAGGCGTCGTGGGAATCTTACCCTCAGCCATCTGCTCGTGAGTGAGCAGTGCACAAGACTTACGCTTGTTAATCAGCATCCAGTCGGTTTCGGTCATAGTGCACTCATAGCAAGCACCCTGTCCGGGGATAAAGACGCGAGCGAAACCGTTCAGGGCTTCGATGGCACCGTCAATCCAGGGGCGGTCCACCTTGTAGCAAGACTGATTGATGGAAAGACGAGCCTCGCGGTTATCCAAGCCGCCGAGAACCACATTCATTCTACGGAACACGCCCAAGCCAACATCGTCAATAATGTTTGCGATAAAAGCCTTAGCCTTGACGTCGGGATTCATTTCCTTTGCACGCTCGGCTGCGACCTCTGCCTTGTAGCGGCCTACATCACACGCCCTGTAAAGAACTGAGCGGGTGAGGTTGGTGCTTTCAATAGCATCCATATCGTACACAAGGATTCTGCCGATGCCCAAAAGCGTCAGATTCTTAATCAGCTCATTGCCGATTGCACCGGCGCCTACGACCATGATGGTCGCATTTTTCAGCCGTTCCTGGTCCCACCAGGGAATCAGTCGCAGTCTGGCATAGCGGTCTTCTTCAAAGTCAGAGCTTTGCAGCTCAAGTGTATCATTCTCCATTACATTGCACCTGCTGTGATTTCCGGCTGCAGACGAAGAACGTCGCCATCCTTAATGCCAGCTTCACGGAGGGTCTGAGCTTCCAGCAGCTGTCTTCCGGTGACCTTGTGGATAAACTTATAGCTGATGGGGTTGCCATCGGGGCCAACGGAAGGCAGTTTAATCTTCTCGACCAGCTTCACCATGATGATGCCGCACTTGATATCGTCGGGCAGACCAACCTTCTGCTCCTTATTGCCTGTTGCGTCAACAATAACTACATTAACTTTTGCCATGATTTTGTATCTCCTTATGTAAATCTCTTATTTTATAGATATCAATTAGCCGATTTTCTTATAGGTGACTTCCAAGCCCTTGTCCGGATGATACTTCCAAGAAACTGTCACGCCCTGTTCCTCAAATGTCTCGGTTTGCTTTCCGTCTGCGCTGGTGGTTTCACCCATTTCACTAATAACGGATTCAGGCAGTCCTAAGGCCTTGTTAACTTCCTTGATTGCGGTATATGCTGCGGGATAAGCCAGGCCATCGTCGTCCTTTTCGTAGGGGTTGGTGTCAATGCTCAGATAACTTCCGTCAGAACCGACATCTGCCCAGATAGACGTGCAATATTCATCATACAGTTTTTCGAAATCAGGGCCCTTACTTCCTCCACCACCACCGGAGATTGCAATGATGATAACAACAACCACGGCAATTGCTGCAATAGCAATAATCAGCGGTGTTTTCTTCTTTTTGGCAGTAGCTTGCTGTACGCCAGCATTAAACTGATTGATGGCTGCATTTACATTAGAATCGACTGCCAAACCAGCCTTTTGACCACATTTGGGGCAGAATTCCTGTCCGTCCTGCAGCTCGTTGCCACACTTACCGCAAACATTCTTTTGGGGAGCCGCAGCCTTGGGGGTGCCGCACTTAGGACAGAAAGCCTGACCATCGCCCAAAGGAGCACCGCAGTTAGTGCAAACATCAGTGGGGTTGGTGTGCTGCGCCTCGTAGTGCTGTTCAGAGCAACCGAAGGTAGTACAACCGTGATTTTCTTCCCAGCAGCCTTCGTGATGAGGAATGCCGCACGCGGGACAGACCTTTACAGCGTCAGCCTCCGTGATTTCAGTTTTGCAGAAGGGGCAGATTTTTCCAATGTAGTTTTCCATGATAAGTCCTCTCTTTCTTAATCGCGATATAATGTGTATGTGCGGTTGTTTTTGTAACAGAATACTTTGATGGTGTCGTAGTCAACGATTTCAAATCGATAAACCTTTGCCAATTCTTTACTGTCTTCGTTTGTATAAATATAAATCAGTGACCTGATATCGTAATATTTTGTTCCATAAGGTTCGGATACCCAAGGTAGATTATATTCGCTGCTTGTTCCGCCGCCATCGCTTTCATAGAAGTTGATGTAGTAATCACCGCTATAAGTAGACCAATAGCCTTCCAAGAAACAAGAAATCATGTCGTCAGACTGCAAAAAGTCTTGAATAAAGTCAATTGACCATACTGTTTTTAAAAATGTTTTATTATTGCGAATATAGTCCGCAACAGGATGAATATCACCATTAGACAGAACCTTGAATAGTTTATTCAAGGTTGCGGTCTCTTCGTAAGAAGACGGTAGCATCTGCAACATAGTATAAACTACTGTTGCCTGTTCTGTGTCGTTCCAATAATCATCCCAATAGTCGAATTTTGTGTTATTGTTGATCTTTGCCCAAATCTTAGAGTAAATCGTGCTGTAGTGCTCCGATTTAAGGGAAACAGTCGATTTAAACTTGTTAGCCTCAGCTTTCTTTCCGCGAGAAAGAACTTTGTCTGCCCAAGAATAGATGCAATCTGTCAATTTCTCATCGGCATCTTTGTAGCTTCCAAGTTCGTTAAAAAGCGTATAGGCAGATTCGTAATTTTTGGATGTCAGCAGCGATTTGGCTTTTTCATACTTAGATTTCAAAGCCATATCCTCACTATCCATGAAATCGCCCAAATCTACGAAAGTTTGGTATGCTGTATCATATTCTCCATTATCAAACGCCTCGCAAGCCATGTGATAATGGTAATAGGGAATACCAAAAAACACTGTGCCACATCCCAGCAATGCGACAATAACCAGAGAGATGATAATCGCTGTAACTGTTTTCTTGCGGCGCTTTTTCTTTCGCTCCAGGTTTTCAGCAATCTTAAAGTCCTGCTCTTTACGTGCCTGCTCCAGCCGCACTTGTTCTTCAGCAAGGCGAATCCGCTCTGCCTGTTCAGCTTGCGCCCGTTCTGCTGCTGCACGCTTTGCTTCCGCAAAGCTAACCATATTAGCATTGAGCACCTCAGGATTAAGTGCTGCGGTTAATTGCTTCTTGGTGCAACCGCAGTTATAGCACTTTTCTTCGGCACCAGTATTCAAAGCACCGCAAGCGCAACGCCAGAATTCGTTCGAAGTCTCCAATACGAACTGTGCCTTGGGGGATGTTTCCCGAGCATACTCAGCAGCAAGAGCATCACTGCCAAGGTGCTTGCTCAAGAGCACCGGAGCAGACATGGTAAATGCAGCTCCGCCCCCGGAAGTAACCGAATCATCCGCAAACAGAACCTTTTTAACGGCAACTTGGATTTTTCGAGTCGTTTTGTCCGGAAGGTCAATCGGATTGGTTTGACCAAACTTGGATTCTCGCTTGGTTTTTAAGTCAAGGTACTGAAATGCAATAGGCTCACCCAATGTGCTTCCCCAGACATCCTGACAGTTAATTTCAATAAGAACAGCTTTGATTAATTTGTCTGTAATGCTTCTGAAGGTGCAGCGAGCAAACAGCTTGTCCTTAGTACGGTCGATAATAATCGCTGCGTTTTCCAGTACAAGAGGCACATCAGACATAAAGACCATTTCTTTTGACTCATACAGAGTCTCAATGGGCTTTTCAGTCTGTTCTACCTGCGCAGGTGCAGGCACTTGCTTAGCAGGAACTGCTTGAACGGGCTTCGGTGCCACTACCGGAGCCGGTGTTGGCTGAGGTGCGGCCGGTGCAGCTGCAGCTACGGAATCATTTTCGATGATTTCCTTGATGGAGCCGGTGCAGCCGAAGGTCGTGCAACCCTGATTATCCTGCCAGCAGGACAAGTGATGCGGCATATCGCATACACTGCAGAAAACGACAGTATCACCTTCAACTAACGGAGTCTTACAATAGGGGCAAGTCTTTCCGACGTGTTCTTTGCGCATATTAATCACCGCTTTCTGTATTGGTATTGGAGTGCGGCAAACAGATGCCGCAAGGTTCATAGTCACCGCTTTCATATTCCTCAACAGTCATGCGGTGAATATTGGTTTTGTCTTTTACGAAAATGCACTCTTCTTCGTGGTACTTATTTCCGGAGGAAGTGATGTAATACTCCCCATAGTAGCTGCGTTCCTTTTGAACCGCATTAAATATCAGCAAGCCGATAATGCATACTGCGAGAATTATTGCAACCGTACCACAAAGCTTTTTTCGCTCCTTAATGAATCCGCCAACTCTTCCGGTTATACTACGGTTGAGAATGTAGTGGGTAAATTCGTTGGCTTCGTGCTCCTCGACAACGTCTCTGCCGATGACTGGAACAGAGGAAAAGTGGTCACAATATATATGACCTTCCTCATGAGCCAGAACCAGCAGCTTCTCGTTATCAGACAAATCCTCATGCAGGAACACAAGCCGTCGTTGCCGGTCTGCATAGGTGAAGCCCTTGGCTTTCTCCACCATCTCGTCCAGGCGAAGCGCATCAATCAGCGCTGTTACGTGCTCATCGTTAAAAATGTGATTGAACTCAACGATGGTGTATCCCTGGCTGGTAATGATACGCCGGAGGGCCCCAAGTGTAACCTCGTTTAGACGGTATTCATTAAGAAATGCTTTTGCCTTTGCCCTTGCGTTATTATTCATGGGCGTTGCTCTGCTTAATAGCTCTGAGCGCTTGTGCTACCTCATAGTCTCTTGCGGTTGCATTCACATAGGTTATGCCGCCGAAGGACTTGATGATAGCATCACTGGGAAGCTGAGTGCATCGGGCATATTCCATCATAACGATTGAGTAAATCGTCTGCTTGGCCTGGTCATCCAGATGGTCGATAATGTCCTGAGACTGGGTGCCCAGGAGCTTGCTTAACTCAAAGCTGGAATAGTCCACACCGTCGTTGAACCGAATAACAAGTTCCTTGGGGAAGAGTGCAAGTGCACGCAGCATCTTATGGGTTTTCTGGTTGTGGTCGTAGAATAATATCAAGGACAAATAAGTGCTCCAAGACATTCTGCGAAGTTTACGTTCAATTGCGCTATACGTTTGCCTGGATATGCCGAGAAGATTTGCCAGTTCTTCCTGAGAAATCTCGGCCTGTGTTCTCAGGGCAGGTAAGTTCGGTGTTAGTGTTGCTATGAACTCATCTTTTTCTGCATCAGATAGCAACCACTTTGATACAGATTCCATCGTAAGACCCCTTTCGTAATATTTGCGCATAAGATTTCGTAAAGTATCTAACTTCATGAGTGGAGGTAAATCCACTATCACTATGTACAATTATACTTAGTGTTGTCGGATTTGTCAATATAACCGCGAAAAAAGTCACATTAAAGTTACAAAATTTACTTTGGTGTCGTAGATTTTACATTTATAGGGCGGTTTTTGCGGATGTACATAGCTTATGAGCCGTCAAACTTTCCGTCAACACGCAAATTTCACTACGGAGGTTATTATTATGCCTAAAAAAGGAGAGAACATTTACAAGCGGCGGGACGGTCGTTGGGAAGGCCGGTATATCCGTTGCTATGATGCTGCTGGAAAAGCAAAATACGGGTATTTGTACGGTAAAACCTACGGCGATGTCAAGAATAGTCTTGTCCAAAAGAAGGCGGATGCCGTCCGCCACCCCACTGCCGGAGGCCAGCGAGCTGTTGTGTACAACGATATCTTGGATGCCTGGCTCCGAGCTTCAAAGCTAAAAACCAAGGAGTCCACACACGCCCGTTATGCACAACTGGTACGGACCCACATAAACCCGCACTTAGGGCGCTACCAACTATCCAAAATATCTACACAGCAGGTCGAAGGATTTGTAACATACTTGCTGTCTGACGGGCGCCTCGATGGAACCGGCGGATTATCCCCCAAGACGGTGACGGATATTCTGACCATTATCAAGAGCACTATGGAATATGCCAGATATCAGAATATGCCGGTTGCCTGCAATATCAACAAGTTGACTGTGAAAAAGAAAGATAAAGAAATGCGTGTTTTGACACCCGAGGAACAGGAAGCGCTCGTCGCAATCCTTGTGCACAAGATGGACCGATATAAGTTCGGGGTACTGCTGTCGCTGTATACCGGCATCCGAATAGGAGAACTATGTGCTTTGCAGTGGGGAGATTTTGGCGCGAACATGTCTACTCTCACCGTCCGGAAGACGATGCAGCGCGTAAAAAATATGGATGCTGCAGCTGGCAGCAAAACCAAAATCATTATTACAGAGCCCAAGAGCCAGTGTTCCATCCGGGAGATACCGCTACCTCCTTTTCTGGCAGAAATTGCTCAGTCTTTTCGGGCTAATCCAGATGCGTTCGTGCTGTCCGGCACGGCGCAGAGATATGTGGAGCCACGCACGATGCAGAACCGCTTCCAATCGTACGCGCAGCAAAGCGGCATTACTGCTACCAACTACCATGCGCTCAGGCACAGTTTTGCCACACGCTGCATTGAGCTCTCCTTCGACATCAAGACACTCAGCGTAATCCTCGGGCATTCCAGTGTGAACATCACCCTAAACAGGTATGTTCACTCATCTATGGACCTCAAAAAAGCAAATATGAGCAAGCTGGTCCTTTGTGTATAAGCCGTCAATAATGCCGTCAAAAAAGAGCCCGAAATCCCTGCATATCAAGGGTTTCGGACTTCTTTGTCGTTAAGTTAGATACTTTACGAAAAATAGCATCTTTTGCAGGCGAATTGCGCCTGCTTTTTGTTTTCTACAAAACAATCAACAGATTTATATCATCAGCTCCTGCGCTAGATGCGCGCCATATTGTAGCCCGTCGATAAAGGCCTTGCGTTCATATGCACTGCACAGGCGGCAGCAGAGGTTGAAGACAGCGTTGTTGTCTTCCGAAGGGAGGGTGCAGAGGAACTCTTCCAGTTCTTTGAAACAGTTGCGGATTTCCGGCGTATCGGATTCGTGGGATTCTGCGTAGGCTTGGTAGAGTTGATCCAGGACTGTTTTGCAATCACTGTCGCCGGGATCAAAGGGGTGAGCATCTATGTACGACTTCAGCCGCTTTGCGATCTTATCCATGTCGACATCTCCTTACTTTCTGTAACTTAATTAACAGCTCATCAACAGCATCGGTGTATCTACCTTGCTGGATCAGCTTGTTACGGAAGTGAATCAGTCCATGAAGCGTCAACCGATATTCTGTTGAGCTAAGAATCAATACTCGTTTGGATTGCCTCATGTGTGAATCAACTCCTTGTATACGATTTTAGAAACACGATTGCGGATGTTGTTCATCCTCTGAGCCCATTCCATTTGATTGTTGGCTTTCAGTTCTTCGGTGACACCCTCCTGTGCTTTCATTTGCATGGTTAGCTGATGGAACATTTCTTCCGCAAATTTATCAACTTCCTCAAGATGTGCCTTTAATGCGTCACTCATCAGCATGGTAGTGTATAGCACCCGTTTGTGGATGCGAAGGTACTGCAATCGTCGCTGTCCCCAGATGCCGATCTGCGGACTTTCCGGTGCTTCAATATCGGGAAGCAGATAATCTCCCACTTGCCGATAAGTACCGCCCATCTTTTCATAAATCGTTTGCATACGCATTTCCTCCTAGTGTTTTATATCTGCCTTCATTTTAGGGAGAAAACGTCATCTCTTCAAATGTGTGGATAAAACAAAAAATGCCCAGAGAATGGTTAAATCCTCTGGGCTGTAGTATTAATAGGTAATGTCTTTGATATAAACAAAAATCCGAACGCACTTCCTATCGTGAAGTAGTTCGGATTTTTCATGTATGGTGGAGCATAGGGGATTCGAACCCCTGACCCCAACACTGCCAGTGTTGTGCGCTCCCAGCTGCGCTAATGCCCCGGACAAGAATGTATTATAGCAGAAACGCCGAGGGTTGTCAAGGGGTATTTCAAAAAATCTTGGAGAAATTGAAAATGCCGCCCCTTCCTTCACGTTGTGAAGCGGGGCGGCGGACTTGCGGAAGCTCAGTAGCGCTCAATATCGATCTTCTCCACCCCGCCGCTGATGTCGCAGCCGAGGAAGGTGCCGCCCGAGGCGACGAAGAGCGTCGGATCGTCGCTGACGTAGTAGCGGACGGGCGCCACGCCCTCGCTATGCTGTCCGCGGAGGGCGGCCATGGCCTTGGCGGCCTCGGCTCCCGAGCTGATCAGCGTCACCCCGGGGAGGATCTCCGACAGGATCGGCGCGAGCAGGGGATAATGGGTACAGCCCAGGATCAGGGTGTCGGCTCCGCTTTCGCGGATCGGCGCCAGGTAATGCTCGCAGGTCAGCCGGGTGATCTCGCAGTCAGGGGCGGTAAAGCCGGCCTCAACGAGGGGCACGAACAACGGGCATGGCCGGCTGATCACCTCCGCCTCGGGCATTCTTGCCCGGATGGCGGCCTCAAAGGCGCCGGTGCGGATGGTGGCCGAGGTGCCGATGACGGCGATCCTTCCGTTTTTCGTGGCCTTGACGGCTGCTTCGGCGGCGGGCTCCACCACGCCGATGACGGGGACGGGGAGGTTTTTTTCAAGCTCCTTTAAGGCGGTGGTGCTGACGGTGCCGCAGGCGATCAAGATGGCGTCCACTCCTTGGGAAAGAAGAAAGGCGGCGTCCTGGGAGGCGTACTTGACAATGGTGGCGGCGGAGCGGCTTCCGTAGGGGACGCGTCCGGTATCGCCGAAGTAGATCAGCGGCTCACCCGGCATCAGACGGCGCAGCTCCTTAACGGCGGTGAGGCCGCCTAAGCCGCTATCGAAAATTCCGATCATGCTTGGAAATCCTTTCGGTTACATATCGTCAATGGTGAGAGAGAAGGCACCTAAGAGGTGCTCGCGGAAGTAGCGGAGCTCGTCGCTGTCGATGCGGTCCAGATCCTGCTCGATGCTGCGTCGGGCCGATAGGAAATCCCGATTGCCGCCGGCCTCCTCGGTGAGGCATTTGATGTAAGCGCAGAGACGGTCGGCGATCTTAATGAGGCGCATGGTCTCGGCGTCGGCCTCGGCGGGGGTAAGGAGCGGCTCGTAGGCCCCCTTCAGCTCGTCGGGGAGCTTGGAGAGGAGGGTTTCCACGGCGTTTTCTTCAATTTTACTGTAACCGGCCTTCATTTCGGGGCTGAAATACTTGATGGGGGTAGGAAGATCGCCGGTCAGCACCTCGGGGGCGTCGTGGAACAGAGCCAGGGCAGCCGCGCGGTCGGGGTCGTAGGACTTGCCGTAGACGGTGTTGCCGATGACGGCCAGGGCGTGGGCAATGACGGCGGCCTCGGCGGTGTGCTCCGCCAGAGTCTCGGGGATCGAGCTGCGCATCAGTCCCCAGCGGCGAATGTATTTCTGCCGGAAAAGCAGGGCAAAAAAGCTACTTGTCATAGTGTATGCTTCCTTATTTTGGAATGTTCTATCATTATATCATAACGGCCGAGGATTGTCAATGCGAAAGAGGACAACAAAAGTCGGCGATGGGGCGGCAAGCGGCAAGGCAGAAAGGGAAAGGGGAAGCGAGTTGTTTGAAGTGTAGAAAATCCGCCGGTCAATTTGTGAGTATTGCACAAAGTGCGATTTTTGGCTCAAAACTTTGTGAAGAGTGTAAAACGCCCGCAAGAAAGTAATTGAAATTTACTAAACGAGGCGAAAAAGCAACGAAAAAGCCAGAAAAAGCGGGCGATTCTTTCCGGACAAGTAAATTACAGTTAACAAAAAATCGAAAAAACGGGGCGAAACCCTGCCATTTCTTTTGTGAAAAACGGAAGGTGGGCCGAGAAGGAGGAAACAAAAAATGCAGAAAATGGAAATAACTGGTTGCCCTTCCACTTATGCGAAAAATGGCGGTGAGAATTATTCTTGACAAGAAAATGAAAGTGTGTTATTATTTATTGTATAAAAAACATAGGGGATATTATCGCCATTTTTCCGAAATGACCGATACCCCAGGGGATCTCAACACAAGAAATTTCTTATGCAACCTTCCCGGCGGGCGCCGAAATGCGCCGCTCCTTCCAAGGCGCGGCACCCAACGGAAGATTGAGGATTGTAATAGGAACGGCTTCGACCACCGGTTCAGAGGAACAAACGGTTTTGCCAGCTCAACGGTAAGGGCTTGCGCCTGCGATCGCAAGGACTTGCCGAAGACCCGTCCCCGGTTAATCTTACAGGAGGAAAGATTACATGCAAACGTCACTCGTCAAGAAGCTGTTCGTCGCCTTTATGGCCGCACTGCTTCTCGCCGGCAGCTTTGCCGCCGTCCCGGTTTCCGCCGCGGAGGGCGCACAAGACGCCGTCACCGGCACGGAGAGCACCGAGGGTACCACACCCGGTACCGACGCGGAGCTCCCCAAGACCGACATCATATTCCACGATGACCTGTCAGGCGGTGAAGCCGGCAGCCCGTATCTGGAATACCGTGATCGCTATAAGGCGGATAAAGCCGAGAGTAGCATCACCATCAATGCCGTGGATTACGACAGGGAAAACACCACGTCGAATCCCGAGGTTTTGGAAAACTACGAAGGAAAGGGCTCGGCGCTCTATATGCCCGCCTCCGGCCTGACCTCTTGGAAGATCACCGTCCCCAAGACGGCGAGCTACGCCATTCGGATCACCTATTATCCGGTGACCGAGCACGGCGGCAAGGAGGTCTCCACCTTCACCACCATCGAAAGAACCCTCTACATCGACGGAAGAATTCCCTTCTCCGAGGCTCGTTACTTCTACTTCCCCAGAACCTGGGAGTATGAGGACTGCGCGCTGGACGATGAAGGCCGCTACATCTTCCAAACCGATGCCAGCGGTAACGACGTCCGCCCGATCCGCTATGAAAAGCCGACCTGGCAGACCTATTATCTCCGCGACTGGCTGGGCTACACCATGGAGCCCTTCCAGTTCTACTTCACCGAGGGTGAGCACGTGCTGAGCTTCGCAGGAAGCCGCGAGCCCATCGTCATCTCCTCCATCGAGCTGTACGGCTACGAGGAGGAACCCACCTTTGAGGAATTTCTTGCGCAGAAGAAATCCGAGGGTGTCAAGGTCATCGACAAGATGGGAGAAAACCTCATCAAGATCCAGGCCGAGAACCCGGTTCTCATTTCCAACGCCTGCCTCTACCCCATCAACGACAGAACCTCGGCCCTGACTCAGCCCCAGGATCCTCAGCAGATCCGCTTCAATATCGTCAACAGTACCATTGTCAATCAGTGGATGCAGTATAAGGTGACGGTGCCGGAGGAGGGCCTCTACACCATCGCCATCCGCTTCCGTCAGAATGACCTGATCGGTATGTTTACCTCCCGCCGGATCCTCGTCAACGACGAGATCCAGTTTAGAGAGGCCTCCAACGTCCGCTTCAAGTACAATTCCGGCTGGCAGTCTTCGGTTGCCACCAACGGAGAGGACAATTTCCTGTTCTATCTCAAGGCCGGTGAGAACACCATCACCTTCGAGACGGTGCTGGGCGATATGACGGAATACGTCTATCAGATCGAGCAGCTCATCGACGAGCTGAACGCGGCCTATAAGACCATCCTGCAGCTGACCGGCCCGACTCCCGACGCCTACCGTGACTACGGCTTCAACCGTCTGGTTCCCGAGGCCGTCGATACCATCCGCCGCGCTGCCGTGGAGCTCTACCGCATCGCAGACGAGCTGGAGGCCGTCACCGGCGAGCTGGGTGACCAGGTCGCAACCCTGAAGACCATCGCCATCCTCTTTGAGACGATGGGTAAGGACGAGTACGAGATCGCACCGAACTTCGTCACCTTCAAGAACTACATCATCGCTCTCAGTAACTGGCTCTACGCATCGCTGAACCAGCCCCTGAAGATCGACTACTTCACCGTCCAGGGACAGAACGATCCCCTGCCCAAGGCGAAGCCGAACTTCTTCCAGGCCATGCTCTTCGAGCTGAAGGCCTTCTTCGGCTCCTTCTTCATGGACTACACCACCGTCGACTTCAAGAGCGAGGTGACCTTCAGCGAGGATAACACCGTGGAGCAGTGGATCACCACCGCCCTCGGCCGTGACGACGCGCTGATCACCCGTAACCTGGTCGATACCTACTTCACCCCCGAGTCGGGCATCACCGTCAAGATGAAGGTCATTACCACCGGCCTTACCGAGGCGGTTCTGGCCGGCATGGGTCCCGATATTGCCACCATGTCCTCGGTAGACACCATCACCTGGGGTCTCCGTAACGCGGTGGAGGAGCTGGACGGCATGCAGGGCTTCGACGAGGTAAAATCCTGGTACGGTCAGGATCAGGCCTCTCTGGCACCCCTTCAGATGGTGGACGCTCACGGTGAGTTCCATACCTACGGTCTGCCTCAGACCATGGACTTCTATATGATGTTCTACCGCGCCGACGTGCTGGAAAACGTCAACGTAAAGGTGCCCAAGACCTGGCAGGATCTCTACGACATTCTGCCCGCTCTGCAGAGCTCCGACCTTGAGATCGGTATGCCCGGTCCGGCCATCGGCACCGTCGATAGCCTGGAGGGTCTGAAGATCTTCCTCTATCAGATGGGCGGCGAGCTTTGGTCCGATGGCGGTTACGGCGTGGCGCTGAGTGAAAACGTGGCGCTGGATGCCTTTGAGGACTTCTGCGGTATGTTCTCCAAGTATCGTTGCCCGGTCAACTACGATTTGACCCGTTTCCGTACCGGTGAGATCCCGATCGTCTTCGGTCCCGCGCTTTCCACCTACAATACCCTGATGGCGTATTACGACATCCGCGGTCTCTGGAAGATGGCGCCTCTGCTCGGTATGGAGCAGGAGGACGGAACCATCAACCACACCTCTCCCGTAACCGTTACCGCCCTCGTGATTCCGAGAGGCGCGCAGAATCCTGCCGCTACCTGGGAATACATGAAGTGGACGGTATCCCCCGAAAACCAGAAGCGGATCGCCAAGGAGCGTCTGGCGGTGAACCCCAACCCCACCGCAAAGTATAACACGCCTACCCTGGAGGCCCTTCTCGGGGAGGCGTGGACCGACGAGGAATATGAGGCCATCAAGGCACAGACCGAGCAGCTTGTGGGTATCCGCGAGTATCCCGGTAACTACATCATCAAGACCTACGTCAACTCCGCCTTCATGCAGGCGTACAGCTTCTACTCCGATGCCTCCGACGAGCTCCTTGACCGCGTTCCCAGCATCAATAAGGAGATCGCCCGTAAGCGTGACGACTTCAAGATGGACTACTTTGATATCAGCGGCGAGTATCATCCCGGCCGTTACATCACCGAGCCGATCTACGGCAAGTGATCCTGATCCCCAATTCATCGAAAAGGAGAAAATGTTATGACTAACAATGCAACTCAAAAAGATGTATTGCCTCACGATCAGGAATATCATTCGAAGCCCATTTCCAAAGGAAAGTATATCGCCGTTCAGATGAAGAAGACCTGGAAGGGCTACGTGATGATCGCCCCCTTCCTGATCATGTTCATCGCCTTTACGGTGGTACCGGTGCTTTTGTCCATCGTGCTCAGCTTTACATCCTTTAATATGCTCGAGTGGCCGGAATTCAAGGGTGTGCAGAATTACATCCAGCTCTTCCTGGCCGATGACCTGTTCATCACGGCCTTCTCGAACACCATGCTCTTTGCGATCACCACCGGCCCGATCTCGTTCATTCTGGCGTTTATCGTGGCCTGGTTCATCAACGAGCTTCCTCCCAAGCTTCGTGCCTTCGTTACCATCATCTTCTACGCACCGTCCATTGCCGGTACCGCTTACCTGGTATGGGGTATCTTCTTCCAGGGCGATATTTACGGCTATGTTAACGGTTGGCTGCTCAAGATGGGAATGATCTCGTCGCCGATCGTCTTCTTCAAGGATACCCGATTCATCGTTCCTCTTTGTATCGTGGTGGCCCTGTGGACCTCCCTCGGCACCTCGTTCCTCTCCAACATCGCCGGTCTTCAGGGCGTCGACCGCTCCCTCTATGAGGCGGGCGCCATCGACGGTGTTAAGAACCGCTGGCAGGAGGCCTGGTACATTACCCTTCCTTCCATGCGTTCCATCCTGCTCTTCGGAGCCGTCCTTTCCATCACCGGCGCCTTCGGCTTCGGCGGTATCGTGGACGCCCTCTGCGGAAACCCCTCCACCGACTACGTTGCCTGGACGCTTCAACATCATTTGGTGGAATATATGGGCGTCCGTTTCGAGTATGGATATGCCTCTGCCATATCCGTGGTGCTCTTCGCCATCATGATGGGCGCCAATATGCTGGTGCAGAAATTCCTTGCAAAGGTGGGACAGTGATATGGCTTCTAAGAAACTTCGTGTCAGAAATCATCGCGTTGTCCTGAACCGCTCCAAGGGCGGTGACGCCGGCATTACCGTTATGCTCTTCATCCTGGGCCTCGTGATGTTCCTCCCCATGTGGTACCTGATCATCACGGCTCTGAAGCCTCTCGGCGAGCGGAATATCACGCCTCCGAATCTCTACGTCATCAAGCCCACGCTTCAGAACTTCATCGACCTGTTCTCCAACATGAACAGTACCTGGGTTCCGATCTCTCGTTACATCTTCAACACCGTCATCATCTCGGTGGCGGCAACCCTGGGATGCCTGATCCTGGGCTCTCTTACCGCGTATGCGCTGTCGAAGATCCGCTTCCCGGGACGGAACGGGATCTTCAAGATGATCCAGTGGTCGCTGATGATCAGCTCGACTATCTCCGGCATCACCAACTTCTTCATCTTCGTCTTCCTTGGCTGGCTGAATACCTACTACATCTCCATCATTCCCGTCTGGGCCTCCACCCTGGGTCTGTACCTGATGAAGCAGTTTATCGATGCCAACGTGTCGGACGAAATGATTGAGGCGGCGCGTATCGACGGTGCGGGCGAGTTCCGCATCTACTGGCAGATCGTCATGCCCCTGGTCAAGCCCGCATGGCTGACGCTCCTGGTCACCACCTTCCAGAACGTCTGGAACGCCGGTGCCTCGGGATACGTGTGGGATGAGTCGCTGAAGACCTTCAACACGGCCATCTCGCTGATCAGCGGCGTCAGCGCCGGTGCCGGCTCGGCCGGCTCGGTGGTCATGATGAGCGTGCCGATCATCATCTTTATCGTGAACCAAGCTAAGATCGTCGAGACCATGGGCTCGTCGGGTATGAAGGACTAAGGAGGTATCGCATGAAAAAGACATTCGTTCGCATTTTCTGCGTGCTTGCTGCCCTGCTGATGGTTCTGCCTTACGGCGCCATGGCGGCCTCCTACCAGACCTACACCTACTCTATCGACGGTACCCAGTTGTCCTCCCCCGATGCCTACACCCCCGCCCCGATGCAGGTTGACTCGGCATATATGGGCCTCCCCGAGGCGCTGACCACCCCCGATGACCTGGTGGTGGACAAAAAGGGCAACGTCTACATTGCCGACTCCGGCAACAGCTGCGTGTATGCTCTTGACAGCAACTTTAAGTTCCGCTTCAAGCTTTCTTCCTTTATTAATAGTAACGGCATCGACGATGCTCTCTCGGGATGTAAGGGATGCTTCGTCACCGACAAGTACATCTACGTTGCCGATACCAACAAGAACCGTATCGTCATCTTCGATCTTGACGGTAAGTACGTAAGACACCTGGAGGAGCCGAAGTCGGAGATCTTCGAGGCCAACGCCTTCTATAAGCCGATCGCCCTGGCGGTCGACGCTTCGGAGCGTATCTACGTGGTTTCCTCCTCCACCTATCAGGGTATCATTTCCCTGGATTCCGACGGCAACTTCCTCAGCTTCGTCGGTGCGCAAAAGGTTGCCGCCAACATGTGGGATATTTTCTGGCGGCAGTTCCAGTCGGCTAAGCAAAGAGCGCAGTCCGTCCGGAATATTCCGACGGAGTATAACAACATTACCATCGATGATTCCGGCTTTATCTACTGCACTACCTCCTCCATCGATTCCAGTGCTCAGCAGGCTGCCATCGACAGTAAGGACGGTGCCTATGCGCCGGTTAAGCGTTTCAACGCCAGCGGCTCCGATATCCTCGGACGTAACGGCTTCTTCGGACCCGGCGGTGAGGTCAAGGTCAACACCGACGTGACCAAGAGCGATAAGATCGGTGCTTCCAAGATCATCGACGTCGCCCTCGGCCCGGCCAGAAGCTGGTCTATCATCGACCAGACCCGTTCCAAGATCTACACCTACGACCAGTACGGTCAGCTGCTCTTCATCTTCGGTGACACCGGCCCCATGCTGGGTAACATCCAGAAGATGACCGCCTTCACCTATCAGGGCACCAACCTGCTGGTGATGGACGGCAGCACCAAGAGTATCACCGTCTACATCCGTACCGACTACGGTGACACCCTGATCAAGGCGCTTCAGAACGAGATCGACCGTAACTACGAGGCGGCCGTCGACGACTATAAGGACATCCTGCAGAGAAACAGTAACTTCGATGCCGCCTACATTGGTATCGGTAAGGCCCTGTACCGTCAGGGACAGTACGAGGAGTCCATGAAAATGTTCTCCGCCGCCTATGAGACGAGCAACTACTCCAAGGCCTTCAAGGAGCTTCGTCAGGAATGGGCCAATAAGTACTTCATCCTGATCCCCATCGTCATCGTCGTGGTGCTTTTCGTGGTCGTGAAGTTCTTCGGCTACGCCGCCAAGGTCAACAAGGCGACCTCGCTGAAGAAGGGCAAGCGGAGCTTCAAGGAGGAGATCCTGTTCGCCTTCCATCTGATCTTCCACCCCTTCGACGGCTTCTGGGATCTGAAGCACGAGAAGCGCGGTTCGGTTCGCGGCGCCATCTTCTATCTGGCGCTGGGCCTGGTCACTGTCTGCTATCAGTCGATTGGCCAATCGTACATCTTTAACCCCAGAGCCAGCTACGGCTCCATGTTCACCACCTGCATCTCCCTTTTGGTGCCGGTCGTGCTGTGGGTCGTGGGTAACTGGTGTCTGACGACGCTGTTCGACGGCGAAGGCAGCCTGAAGGATATCTTCATTGCCACCTGCTATTCCGTCGTGCCGCTGATTCTGCTGATCATTCCCGCCACCGCCATCACGAATATCCTGACGGCGTCGGAAGTGACGATTTATTCCATGTTAGTTTCGGTCGCCTGGGTATGGACGGGACTTCTCCTGTTCTTCGGCACCATGGTGACCCACGATTACTCGCTCTCGAAGAACGTCATCACCTGTATCGGAACCATCGTCGCCATGGCCTTCATCATGTTCTGCGGCGTGCTGTTCTCGACGCTGCTGCTGAAGATGGTGAACTTCGTATCGGGTATCGTGACCGAAATTTCGTATCGAATGTAAGGAAAAGGAAGGAGAAGATAGAAATGAATTTGAAGCATAGATTTTTATCGGCACTCATGGCTTTCCTTATGATCCTCGGTACGCTTACCACGCTCTCGATCTTCCCGGTCTTTGCCGAAGAAGCGGCAGAGGAAGAGGAAGTCGAGAAGGAAACCATCGATTACCACAAGGATGTGTTTGCAAGCAGGGAAGCCAAGCTGGCGACCATGACGCTGAAGCTGGAGCGCTTCGGCTATCAGCTCTATTACGAGCCTTATACCGGAGAGGTAGCGGTGAAGAACGTGGCAACCGGCGACGTTCTGTTCACCAACCCCTACGACGTAGGTGGCGTGCAGGCCTCCGCATCCTTGAAAAACGAGTTCCTGTCCCAGATCATTATCAAGTATAGCAATAATGAGGGCAACGAAGCGACGATGTTCAGCTACGTGGAGGCTGCCCAAAGAGGACAGATCAAGGCCAAGAGCATCAAGAACGGTATCCGTGTCGAATACATCATGGGTAAGCAGGAAGCCCGTATGCTGGTGCCCGAGCAGATCGAAAAGTCTCGTTTTGAGGAGAAGATCCTCGCGAACATTACCGATAAGACAAAGCTCGCCCTGATGAAAGCTTTGTATTCGGAAAAGAATCCCTTTGATTCTACGTTAAGCGATGCGGATAAAAAGGCCATGCAAAAGACCTATCCCATCACCGAGAAGTACGCCATTTACGTGATTACGGCAGACGTTTCTCAGCGCGAGCGTAATCAGCTGGAGGCGATGATCAAGGAATTCTGCCCCGCCTACACCTACGAGGAGCTGGAGTACGACCACAACCTGGTCGAGTATACCAGCTTGGATAAGAACCCCGTTCAGTTCCGCTTGGCTCTGGAGTATTACCTTGACGAGTCCGGTCTTTCGGTTCGTCTTCCTGCCAACGGCATCCGCTTTGATCAGAGCCAGCTTCAGCTGGAATTCATTCGGATCTTGCCGTATATGGGAGCAGGCTCCTCGGAGTTTACCGGCTACACCATGATTCCGGATGGCTCCGGAGCGCTGGTGCGCTTTGAGGACATTATGAAGACCGGCTCGGCCCGTCTTCTGACGGGATCTCTCTACGGTCACGACTACGCCTATCATACCATCACCGGCTCTAACCAGCAGGTCATGCGCCTGCCGATCTTCGGCCTTGTGGAGGACACCGTCCATACCGAGACCGTGATTAAGCCCGACGAGAGCGTCGGCACCGACGTCGGTTCCTCCGATGTCGCCTCTGCCGCACCTGCCGAGGAATCGGCAGAGAGTGATTCCGCGGATAGCTCCGCCGATTCCGAGGACACCTCTACCGCCCCCGAGGCTCCCGTTGAAACCATTACCTACCGCAAAAAGAGCGGTTGGGTGGCCATTATCGAAGAGGGCGACGCCCTGGCCAGCATTACCTCTGCTCACGGCGGTAACACCTATAAGTACAATTCGGTCTATACCGAGTTTAACCCCAGACCGAAGGACAGCTACAACCTGGCTTCCTCCATTTCGGTGGCCGGCAATAACACCTGGACGGTGGTATCCGACCGCAAGTATACCGGTAGCTATCGCATCCGTTATATCATGCTCACCGACCTGGAGTACGCCGAGAAGAACGGCCTTGACGCCGCCGGCTGCTTCGACACCAGCTACGTCGGTATGGCTCTTGCCTACCGTAACGAGCTGATCCGTGCCGGAAAGCTGACGAAGCTGAACACGCAGAAGGATCAGATCCCGCTGTATCTGGAAACCTTGGGCGTGATCAACGTACAGGATAAGGTCCTGTCCATTCCCGTTACCGTCAAAAAGCCGCTGACCACCTTTGAGGACATCAAGACCATCACCAAGGAGCTTGGTGATGCCGGTATTCACAATCTGGTCTATAAGCTGACGGGCTACATCAACGGCGGTATGTCCAACACCGTTGCCAACCGCATTGACGTAGAGAAGACTGCCGGCGACGACGCCGGTCTGACCGATCTTTTCGGTTATGCTAAGGACGAAGACCTTGAGATCTTCCTTGACATGGACTTCTCCTACGCCAGAAAGGATACGGCGTTTGACGGCTTCAGCAAGAAGACCCAGGCAGTCCGTACCATTGACGGCCGTTACACCCAGAAGCGTACCTATAGCGCCGTGCTTCAGTACTTCACCTCCACCGGTATGATCGCCATTTCTCCCTCCGTCTTCTCGGATATTTTCCAGAGCGCCCAGGGTGATCTGAGTGCCATCGGTGTGACCGGCGTATCGCTGGGTACCATCGGTTCGGATCTGAACTCCGACTTTGACGAGGACGATCCTTACAACCGCGAGGACTCCAAGCAGCACGTCGTGAAGACCCTTGCCAAGATCCGTGAGGCGGGTTACTCGGTCATGATGGAGGGCGGCAACGCTTACGCCGTACCCTACGCCAACCACGTGCTGAAAGTAGCCCTTGACAGTAGTAACTACACCTACGCAAGCGAAACCATTCCGCTGATCGGTCTGGTCTACCACGGCTATCTGAATTACGCCGGTAACGCCACCAACACCGCAGGCGATATTCGTTACGAGACCCTGAAGATGCTGGAAAACGGTGCTAACCCCTACTTCATTCTGGTTTACCGCAACGCGGAAAAGCTGAAGGAGAGCGTCACCCTGTCCCAGTACTTCTCCATCTCCTACGAGAACTGGAAGGAAGACCTGATCGACACCTACCGCGCACTGAACCGTGCCCTCGGCCCTGTGATGAATGCAGCGATGGTGGGTCACGAGTTTGTGATCGGCGAGCGCATTCCTTCTGAGGAAGAAAAGCTGGCCGACGAGGAGCAGGAGCGCCTGGAGGCCGAGGAGGCCGAGCGTCTTGAGCAAGAGGCCGCCGCAGAGTCGGAGCGTCTTGAAAATCTGGAGAATCACCTGAGCAACAAGAAGCCCGCCACAACCGAGACCGAGGAGACCGAGGGCGACGAGACGACTGCCGTCGAGACCCCCGTTCCCGACAGCTCCGAGGATGAGACCGAGGAGCCTGAGGAGGACGGGTACGAGTACACCAAGTACACCTCCGATAACGGCATGATCGTGAAGGTCTCCTTCGAGAATGGGTACTCCTTCATTCTCAACTACAACATTTTCGCCGTCACGGTCAAGGAGACCGGAGACACCGCCATTCCCGCCCTCGGCTATCTCGTTCTGAACGACCGGGGTGAGGTCGTTGTCAACAGCGGAGAGGAGGCAGCAGCATGACAAAAGCATCTACCGCAAGACAGGCCGCGCCTCAGAAGCGCCGCAAGATCGTATCCCTCGATAAGAAGAAAGCGCGTGCCGGCTGGCTCTTCGTGCTGCCCTTCGTCATCGGATTCCTCATCATCTACTTCCCGGTCATCTTTGACTCACTGAAGTACAGTGTTTGTGAGTTTGAAGCAGTGCAGGGCGGCGGTTTAAGCCTGGACTTCGTAGGCTTTAAGAACTACCAGACGGCACTGTATGAGGATGCGAACTTCGTTCAAGTTCTCATTTCGGGCATCAAGCAGCTGGTGTTTGACGTTCCCGCTATCGTCATCTTCTCGCTGTTTATGGCAGTTCTGCTGAACAAGAAGATGTTCGGACGCGCCGCGTTCCGCGCCATCTTCTTCATTCCCGTTATCCTGTCCACCGGTCTGATCGCCGGCATCGATGCCGACAATATCCTGAACGACTACATGGGCAGCAACGGCGGCATCGACGACGGATCCGGCCAGGCCGCCTCAGGGGCGGCGCAGATCGTATCGATGGCAGACTTCACGTGGCTCTTCCGCAATATGCAGGTCGGAACCGAGCTGCTCGACTACGTGGTTGGTATTGTAAACAACATCTACGGTATCATCAACCGTTCCGGCGTTCAGATGCTGATCTTCCTGGCCGGTCTGCAGTCGGTATCTCCTGCCATCTACGAGTCCTGCTCCATCGACGGCGCCTCGGGCTGGGAGACCTTCTGGAAGATCACCTTCCCCATGGTCAGCCCCATGATCCTGGTGAATACCATCTATACCGTGATTGACGCCTTTACGGCGGAATCCAATACGGTCATGAAGTACATCGATAAGACGTATGAATCGTCCACCGTTGTGGCGACGTCCATGTCGTGGATGTATTTTGCCATCGTCATTCTGATGATCGCGCTGGTATCGGCGGCACTGTCGGCCTACATCTTCTATCAGAAACGTGATTAAAGGAGGGAAAGAACGTGAACGCACAAACGACTGAAAACACTCCTAAGATCACAAGGGAGACAAAAAATAAGATTCGTGTTGATTTCGAAAGAACCTCCTTGTGGACGCGAATCCGACTGAAGTTCCTGACAGCGAATGCCTTTGGAAAGGCCATTTGGTTCCTGTTCCGCTTGATCCTGCTCTTTGGTATCTCCTACGTCATTCTTCAGCCCTTCTATTCCAAGATTGCCTCCTCGTTCATGAGCCGTGAGGACTTCGTGGACGTCACGGTCAAGCTGATCCCCAAGCATCCCACCCTGGACACCTATAAGGCGATCATTGAGGAATCGGGATTCTTCGAGGCTCTCTTGAACACCACCGTGCTGTCGGTCACGACGGCGCTGATCCAGACCTTCATCTGCTCGCTCATTGCTTACGGCTTTGCCAAGTATAAGTTCAAGGGCGCCAAGCTCCTGTTCGGACTGGTTCTGCTGACGATGATCGTGCCTCACGATACCCTGCACCTGTCGCTGTATATGAAGTTCCGTTACTTCGATATCGGCATCGGAAAGTTCGGTATTCTGAGTTTCTTGGGCGGAGGGTTGATCCCCGGCCTCAAGCTGATCGACATCACCTCGATCAGTCTGATCAACAGCTACTGGCCGCTGATCCTGTTGTCGCTGGGCGGTCTTGCTTTCAAGAACGGTCTGTACATCTTCATGCTCAGACAGTTCTTCCGCGGCGTGCCGGATGAGCTGGAGGAGTCGGCCTACATCGATGGCTACGGCCCCTTCAAGACCTTCTTTAAGATCATTCTGCCCATCTCGGTACCGATGATGATCACGGTGTTCCTGTTTGCCTTCTCGTGGCAGTGGACGGATAACTTCTACGTTGATACCTTCTTCAACGACAAGGGTCCCAAGCTTCTGCCGGACATCATCATGATTCCGAAGCAGCTTGACACGGATTACGCCGGTAAGACGCTGTTTGAAACCGCCATTCGTAATACCGCCGGTATTATGATCCTGTCGCCCCTGATCGTGGTATACCTCTTCTGCCAGAGATATCTGGTTGAGGGTATCGAGCGCTCCGGTATCGTCGGATAAGAAACAACAAAAAAGAGACACCGTGTAAGCGGTGTCTCTTTTTTTGTACTACGAGAAACCGGCCGTTGCCAAAGCAACGGCCGGAGGAACGGTTATTTCTCCTTCACCACCCACAGTGTCTTCATGCCGTAGTAGGCAAAGGCGGCAAGGTGTGCCTCATCAATTCGTTCTCCCGATACCACGATGGGAACGGCGGGAGGACAGCCGACGGTGACGGCTGCCAGGATGCGTCCGAGACAGGATGCGGCTGGCAGCTCCTCGGCATCGGCAAGGACGGCCTCACGGGGCGTCAGAACGGCCTGTGGAAGGGTGAAGACGGGAGGCGTGTCAAGAATAGGGCAACGCCGCGGAAGGGCGATCAGGGCCTCCTCCAAGGCGTCAAGATGATGAGCAACGGCGGGGGAGAGCATCAGCGTCAGATGATCGGGGTCGGCAAACTCCGGAACGATCCCGCGATCGGACAAATAACGGGAGAGCTCGGTGCCGGTGTAGCCGTAGGCCTTGGGAGCTATCGTCAGCTTCATGGCCTCGTTTCCCACGAGGGAAAAGCCGTGAGCGATCAGGCGATCCTTTAATCCTTCTGCCCATTCGGCGCAGGCCGCCAGCTCCCCGGGGAAGGATTCCGCAAGGGTACGGTTCAGCGCGTCAAGGGAAGCCAACATCAGATAGGAGGGGCTGGTGGAGGCAAAGAGGGAGAGGGCCTGCTTGGCCCGCTCGCAGAAGAAGCTCGGTAAGCCCTTTGCCACCTGCAGGTAAGCACAGCCTGTCAGGGCAGGCAGGGTTTTGTGTGCCGAATCGCAGCAGAGGTCGGCGCCCAGGTCCATGGGATGACGAGAGTGCGGGAGAAATTTGAGATAGGCTCCGTGGGCGTTGTCCACCAGCAGAAGAACCCCATGCTCATGGCAGACGTCGGCAATGGCGGCAAGGTCAACGGTGTTGCCGAGATAATCGGGGGACGTCAGGTACAGGGCCGTGACGGCGGGGTTGGCTTTTAAGGCCGTAGCCACGTCCTCGGCGGTAATGGGACAGGAAAGATAGGAGCTGCCCTTGGGGGCCAGCCAGGTGACCGCCACGTCCAAAAGGGCCACGGCACTCAAAAAGGTCTTGTGGGCGTTCCGCCCCGCCAGGACGTGAGGCGCCTCACCCCGGCTCTGGGCGTCGAGGGCGGCGAGGTAAAGCATGGCGCGGATGGCAAGAGAGGAGCCCTCGGTGGAATAGAAGGTGTGACAGCCGAAGAGGGAGCCGGCATTCTTTTCGCTTTGGGCAATGATGCCGGAGGCCTCATAGAGGGAATCGGCGCCATCGATTTCGGTAACGTCATAGGGGGCGGAGGGAGAGCCCTGTCCCTTGTGGCCGGGCATATGGAGACGGAGGGCGTCCCTTGCGGCGTAGTCCTCTAAAAACCGGCAGATGGGGGTATCCATGTTAATTCTCGGTATCGCTCTTGGCGATCTCCAGCATAATGGCGCACTCCATGCGCTTCTTAAAGAGCTCGCAGCCGCTTTGGTAGACGCCGGTCACCGAGCCGGTGGCATGGTAGGCGTTAGCGGCACAGCCACCCGAGCAGTAGAGCCGTGCCCAGCAATCGCGGCACTCAGGGCGGGCGTAGACGTTACAGGCGGCGAACTCGCATTGCTTTTGGGTGTTGGTGACGCCCTCGTAAATATTGCCGAGACGATAGGCCTCGTCCCCCACGAACTGATGGCAGGGATAGAGGTCGCCCCAGGGGGTAACGGCCATATATTCGGTGCCCGAGCCGCAGCCCGAGATGCGCTTGTAGATGCAGGGGCCGCCGGTCAGGTCGATCATGTAGTGATAGAAGGTGAAGGGCTTTCCCTCCCGGTGACGCTTAAGCATCAGCTCGGCCAGCTTTTCGTACTGCTCCTTCACGGTGACCAGATCCTCCGCCGTCAGCTCGCCGGGGTCGCCGGGGGCGCAAACCACCGGCTCCATGCTCAGCTCGGTAAAGCCCAGGTCCAGCATGGCCTCAATGTCTTTCAGAAAATCGGGGTTGGCGTGGGTAAAGGTGCCTCGCATATAGTAGCCCTTGCCCCCGCGGGATGCCACCAGCTTTTGGAATTTCGGCACGATGCGGTCAAAGCTGCCGTTTCCGGCGTAGTCCACGCGGAAGCGGTCGTGGATCTCCTTGCGGCCGTCAAGGCTGAGAACGACGTTGTGGCACTCGCGGTTGGCGAAGTCGATGACGTCGTCGTCGATGAGAAGGCCGTTTGTGGTGAGGGTAAAGCGGAAGTTTTTCCCCTTTTCCTTTTCGATCGAGCGGGCGTAGGCCACCAGCTGCTTGACCACCTCAAAGTTCATCAGCGGCTCGCCGCCGAAGAAATCCACCTCCAGGTTGCGGCGGGTGCCGGAGTTCTCCACCAAAAAGTCGAGAGCCCGCTTGCCCACCTCAAAGCTCATGACAGCCCGCTCGCCGTGGTATTTTCCCTGGCTGGCAAAGCAGTAGGAGCAGTTCAGGTTGCAGGTGTGGGCGATGTGGAGACAGAGGGCCTTGACGACGCCGGCCGTCTTATCCTTCAGCTGTCCTGCCATAGGCTCAAAGACGTCGGGAGCAAAGAGCTTGCCCGCCTCCTTTAAGGCGGTAATATCGTCGTAGCAGTCGGAAAGCTCCTCAGGCGTCACGTCCTCCCGATGGCCGTACTTGGCGGTCATAGCAGCGAGGAGCTCCTCCCTTGAGGAGGTCTCGTAGAGACCGATCATATCGTAGGCCACCTCGTCCACCACGTGGATCGAGCCGGAGCAGACGTCCAGGACGATGTTGTAGCCTCCCAGTTTGTATTGATGTACCATACGTTTCACCCTTTATACCGAAAAAATGCCGCCGAAAAGGCGGCATTTTTCAGAAGAAATTATTTCTTGTTCTGGCTTTCGCACTGCTGATTGGCAATGCCGCAGCTGGTCTTGCAAGCGGACTGGCAGGAAGTCTGGCATTCGCCGCAGCCGCCGTTCTTGGCGCTTGCACAGAGATTTTTGGTCTCAACGGTCTTGATACGCTTCATGATGACGCCTCCATTACATTGAATCTAACTCATTATATCACATTACCGGGACAATATCAAGCCCCGAACGCAAATTTTTCCGACAAGATGGGATTTTTTACCCTTCATTCACCGATTCCGACACCGTATCCAGGACTTGATAGTTGGCGATCAACCGAACACCGCCGGAATAGACGTAGAGGACCTCCATGATGACGGTATGGGAGAGGGCCTCTCCCTCCCGTCGGGAGGTAAAGGGGATCTTCAGCACCGCCCCGTAGGCGGAATCGGAAAAGACGGTGTAGTGGAGTGCCTCCACGTGGCCGAACTGAATATCGGTATGGACGTCGGCCTTGTACAGATCCTGATAGGCGGCCTTCAGCTTGGAGAAGGCGGGGGTTTTGGCGGGCGTCATGGAGACGACGGTGTTGTAGTGGGTGGTGAGCTTGCTGATGCCGCTATACGTATAGGTGACGTAGGCGTGAGCAAAGGTCTTGAGGGTCAGGAGCTCCTTGTCGGGAATCGTCCCGTCATCGGAGCAGAGGAAGAAGGCCTCCCCCTCGGCAGAGCGATAAGAGCAGAGGAGCAGGGGATTGCCGTCAGCGTCGACGGCGGTGACCGAGGGCAGAGCCAGTAAGCCGCTGACCTGATAGCGAATCATATGAGGCCGCTTTTTGGCGTATTTCGTGACGCCCTCCAGGATGGGAAGATCGACGGGCTCGCCGTCCTGGTCGGCCTCCCCCAGCGGGATGCCGTTCAGCTTGACGGTGGCGTAGTCGGGAGCCAGGACGGTCATCGTTTTGGTCAGCTCCTCGGGAAGGAGATAAAGGCCCGCCTCCGATTCAGTGAGAACCGTCTCACCGCAACGCACCTCAACGTCGGGGGTCTCAAAGAGCCCCGCCAGCGAATAACGCAGGGCTACGGCCTCGGGCCGTCCCACCTCAAAGCGTGTGAGGGCAGGATAAGGGATCTTCGTTTCCATCACCGCCTCGCCCGAAAGGGGAACGCTGTTCACGGTTACGGCGGCACCGTAAGGCACGGTCAGGGAGAGGGCGGTGGTGTAGGAGGAGGGATAGGGGTAGTAGAGCACCCCGTCGCGGAGGGCGTCGGGCGGTAAGGACTTCCCGTCAAAGGACACCGTTACCGTTGGCTCGCCAAAGAATCGGCCAAGGAGGTACCGCTGACAGGAATAGGTGTCGGAGAGTGCCGCCTCAAAGGCGGTCAGGGCAAAATAGGGAACCGTTTCGGCCGAGGAGGCGTCAAGGGCGGTACCGTTCACGGTCACGGAGGCCCCCTTGGGCACCTCCAGAGTCAAAGGATCGCCAAGGGCGCAGATAGGTGACAGCGCCAGCGACGCTACCTCCCAGCGAGGATACCCCGAGGGGCCGTTGCCTCGGTTGGCCAGCGTCAGGGTAAAGACGTCCTTTCCTTCAAGAAAGAGGGTATAAACAGGGCTTTCGTCGGTATAGGCGTCGGCGCGGGAGAAGGAGAGCTTTTCGGCCTTCAGGGCCTCGGCCAGCAGGTGCTTGGCGGCGGTTTCCTCCTCGTAGGGCGTGATTTCCGCTTCAAAGAAGGGGAGGGCCGCCTCGTAGAATACGGCATCGGCCGCCTCCGAGAGCCACTTCTCCACGAACCGATAGTCGGAAGCGTTTCGGAAATCCCGACGGTGAGTCACAAGGAGGCAGGTCAACAAAACCACCGCACCGACGGTGACGGCGGCAAGGGAGCAAAGAATAGCCGTGGCCGCCGTGATGCGGCGGGGACGGGAGGCGGGAGTCGAATCGTTCATAGGAGTTCCTCTCTTCGGGAATGGCCCAGGACGTGCCTTCGGGGCCTGTCGATTCCTGTCGTTACCCTTTTATTATAGCAGATTTCCTCCCTTCTGTCAATCGGCGGAGGAACCGACGCCGCAAACGGAAGGAGGGCCTCCTGTTGCCAAGACGGAAAAAATGTGGTATACTAACGGTATAAAGCCCGAAGAGGACAAAAGAAAGGAAACGGCCATGACGGATTTTGAACGCCTGATCACCCCCGAAGGGGAGGAGCTCCTAAACGCCTCCGACAGGATACCCTGGGAGGTCTATCCCCGTCCCCACCTCCGCCGCGAGTCCTTCTTATGCCTGAACGGCGCCTGGAGCTTGTCGGTCACCGACGGCGACGCCGTCCTGTTTGACGGCGCCATCCGCGTCCCCTTTCCGCCCGAATCGATGCTGTCGGGGGTGGAGACCGTCTTTCCCGAAAGGGCGACACTCTGCTATACCCGTCGCTTCTCCCTACCCGACGGCTTTTGCCGGGGACGGGTTCTTCTTCACTTCGGCGCCGTCGATCAGATGGCGCAGGTGTTCCTCAACGGCAAGCACGTTGGCTATCACGAGGGCGGCTATCAGCCCTTTACCTTCGATATTACCTCCTATTTGGAGGAAGATAACCTTCTGACCGTCAAGGTGACCGATCATCTCTCCGACCACGTCCTCCCCTACGGCAAGCAGCGCCGGGACCGGGGCGGTATGTGGTATACCCCCGTGTCGGGCATCTGGCAGACGGTGTGGCTGGAGAGCGTGGCCGAGAGCTATATTACCGCCCTGTCGGTGAAGACTGACGGCCACACCGCTACCATCAATACCCTGTGGCACGGCATCCCCGCCGACGGCACCGTGACGGTCAAGACGCCTGACGGCGTGCTGGCTGTGCCCCTTCGGGACGGTGCGGCTAGCCTGGCGGTGGATAACCCCCGCCTGTGGTCACCCGAGGATCCCTTCCTCTACGAATTTGCGGTGGACACCCCCACCGATACCGTATCCTCCTATTTTGCCTTCCGTACCCTGTCGATTGAGACGGTGGAGGGCTACCCCCGGATGTGTCTGAACGGTAAGCCCTATTTCTTCCACGGCCTTCTTGACCAAGGGTATTACAGCGACGGACTCTTTACCCCCGCCTCCCCCGAGGGCTACGAGCGGGATATCCGGGCCATGAAGGCCCTGGGCTTCAATACCTTAAGAAAGCATATCAAGGTGGAGCCGGCCGTCTTCTATCACCTCTGCGACCGCCTCGGCATGGTGGTCTTTCAGGATATGGTCAATAACGGCGATTATGCCTTCCTCCGCGATACCGCCCTTCCCACCGTGGGACTGCGAAAGCGGGACGATACCCGAATCCATCGGGATCCCGGGACAAGGCAGGCCTTTCTTACCCATATGGAGCAGACGGTGGAGCAGCTCCGCCACCATCCCTCCATCTGCCTGTGGACCATCTTCAACGAGGGCTGGGGACAGTTCTGCGGCACCAAGGCCTACCGAAAGCTCAAGGCACTTGACGATACCCGCTTCATCGACACCGCCTCGGGCTGGTTTGCGGGATGTGAAAGCGACCTGGACAGCCGCCACGTTTATTTCCGTAAAGTCAAATTAAAGGCAGGGGATAAGCCCCTGTACCTGTCGGAGTTCGGCGGCTACGCCTACAAGCCGGAGGGCCACGTCTTTAACCCCCAAAAGACCTACGGCTACGGCAGCCAAAAGACTCGCGAGGATCTTGTAGCGGCCCTCACCCGCCTCTACCGGGAGGAGATCCTGCCCCTGATTCCGAAGGGCCTGTGCGCCGCCGTGTATACCCAGGTCTCCGACGTGGAGGACGAGGTCAACGGCCTGCTGTCCTATGACCGAAGGGTGCAAAAGGTGACAGCCGATGAGCTTTTCGCCCTGTCCGAGACGCTATGTGCAGCGATCAACGCTCCCGCAACCGAATCAAAATAAGGCTAAAACAGGAAGGAGAACCCAAGGGTCCTCCTTCCTGTTTGTGTATCCACCTGTACCCCTTGCGAACGACCTGTCCGTGTGCCGCTTCTTTCCACGTCGAAAAAATTTTCTCTCCCCCCTTGACAAGTGCTCTGCCCTATGGTATACTATATTTAACAATTAGGTTAAATGTTAAATAAAGGAGGACGACATGGGACTGCAAAACACCATGCGAGCTCTGTCCGATCCCATCCGCCGAGAGATCCTCAACCTGTTGAAGGGCGGCAGGATGGCGGCGGGGGACATCGTCGATCGCTTTGAGGTGACGGGGGCATCCATTTCCCGACACCTTTCGGTGCTGAAGGAGGCCGATCTGATCCGGGATAAGCGAGAGGGCAAGCATATTTATTACGAGCTGAACGCATCGGTTCTTGAGGAGATCCTGCTTTGGATCGCAGATTTGAAAGGAGACGAGCAACATGAACAAAAACAATAAAGGAAAACGGATCCTATCCTCCATCGTTACCCTGCTCCCCATGCTGTTTGCCCTGTGCGGCAAGTGGCTGCCGGAGGAGATCGCCGTGCATTGGGGCGCCCACGGCACCGCCAACGGCTTTGCCAGCTCCGCATCCTTTTTCCTGACAATGCCGCCGATCCTGTTGGCAGTCCATTGGCTCTGCCTTGTTCTGGCCACCGTTATTGACAAAAAGAACGAGCAAAACAAGAAGGTCACGGGCCTGATTTTCTGGATCATACCTACGATCTCGCTCTTCTGCTGCGGTATCGTCTTCGCCATCGCCCTGGGCTATACGGCGAACATCCTCTCCGTCGCGTTTCTTCTGCTCGCCGTTATGTTCATCGTCATCGGCAACTACATGCCCAAAACCACCCGTAACCTTGCCATGGGAATCAAGATCAAATGGACGCTGTCAAGCGATGAAAACTGGCGCGCCACCCACCGCTTCGCAGGAAAGCTGTACGTCATCCTGGGTATCCTGTGCCTGCCTGCCATGCTGCTTCCCGAGAAGGCCTTTCCTATCGCGACGTTGGCGCTGATCCTTCTCTGCGCCGCGCTCCCCGTCGTGTATTCCTACCGCTTCTATCGGAAGCAGTTGTCCGAGGGAACGGCCACCAAGGAGGAATATGAGGCGGAGAATCCCATGAAGAACCAAAAAACGGTTGCCCTCGTCAGCGTGATCCTCGCTGTCGTCTTGGCCATCGTTGTCGCGTTCCTGATGCTTACGGGGGACGTGGAAACGACCTTGGGAGAAGCGTCCTTTACCGTGAAGGCTGATTTCTGGGAGGACCTGACGCTACGCTACGAGGAGGTAGACGCCATCGAGTACCGCGCCGCAGGCGTGAACGGCGAGCGTATCTGGGGCTACGGCTCGGCGCGATTGCTTCTCGGTCATTTTGAGAACGACGAATTCGGCGCCTATACCCGCTATACCTACACGGGGAATCGCCCCTGCGTGGTGATGACGGTGGATCAAAGGACCGTGGTCATCGGCGCAAGGAACGAGGAAACGGTCAAGGGAATCTACGAGCGGATCCTCGCAGAAATATCACAATAAAAAACAGGGAACCGAAAGGTTCCCTGTTTTTTCATGCCTTAAACCAATGGAACTGACCGCCGAAGACGGCGAGCAAGAGATACACGCAGATCACCGATACGACGGCGCAGATCAGAAAGATCGCGAGGGTAGTGCGGTTGAAATAGGGCTCCTTGGCGGCAGAGGATCTCGGTAAGAAGCCGCTCCGCCGCAAGGCCGAGGCAAGAGGCTTGTAGAGGATCATGACCAGAGCTCCGTTCATGACGTACTTAATGGCGTTAAAGGGCAACAAAAGCGGCAGGATCATGGCCGCAACGCCCCCCGTTGAAAGGCCGGTGTAGAGCGGCGTGATAAGAAGATTCAGACCCAGCATGGTGATGACCGTCGTGACGATGGCCAGGCCAATGCCTCCCCACGCGCCGCCCACGGTTTTCTTCCATTTCGGCAGGTATCGGTAGACGCCGGAGGCCACGCAGGCAAACACGGCACTGGAGGTAAAATTCATGATGGCCCCCCAATGGCCGGTGCCGCTTCCCCAAGCCATTTCCAGCAGGGCGACAACGAACGAGATGATAACGCCCGTGAAAGGACCAAAGAGCATGGCGGCCACCGTGATGACGGCGTCCTTCACGTCAAAGGTCAGAAACCCGCCGATGCCGGCGATCTGTACCGTCTTCGACAGAACGAAGGCTGCCGCGCAAAAGAGCGCCGTAACGGTCAACCGTTTGATTTTATCGATATGTTGCATCGTTTTCATAAATAAACTCCCTCTGTTGTCGGGGAAAGAAAAAAGCTTTCGCCGCCGAGAAAACGGGCGCGAAAGCTGACCTTCTTTTTCCATCCGGACTGTAACCGTCGGTACAGGAATTTCGCCTGTTCGGCGCCTCCCAAGGGAGACGTTCGCGGACTGTCACCGCCGGTGTGGACTTTCACCACGCCCCAAAGATTGAATTGAATAGGATTGAGCAGGGTGCTGCCCTGCACCCGCTTGGGAACTTCTTGAAAGAATGTTTCCGTAGATAATTTGTGCAACAAATTATCTACGGACCTTCAAGAACTTTGAATGGCGAAAAACTGTGTTTTTCGCTAAGGAGGTCTTGGATTGCGGGATAAGATGGTTGCTATTAGTATATGCGGAAAAACCAAAACTCTTCTTGCCCAAAACGTAGTTTTGGGCTATTAAAAGTTTTTTGGAATCCAAAACCTTTTTTTCAAAAAAGGTTTTGGCGGGGGTACGGGGGCGGCGCCCCCGCAGACGCGGCGTCCTAAAAAATCATCGCCATGCCGGTGGGCATGGCGATGATAAGGGATCAATTAAGCGTCGATCTCGGTAACAACGCCGGAACCAACGGTTCTACCACCCTCACGGATAGCGAAACGGAGACCCTTCTCGATAGCGATAGGAGTAATGAGCTCAACGGTCATGACAACGTTATCGCCGGGGCGGCACATTTCGGTATCAGCGGGAAGGCTGATGGTACCGGTAACGTCAGTGGTACGGAAGTAGAACTGAGGACGGTAGCCGGGGAAGAAGGGCTTGGAACGGCCG
>SVSM01000038.1 GCA_015064295.1 Oscillospiraceae bacterium
CTTCTTCTTTTTGATTCTAAAACTTTTTCTTCGAAGAAGAAGAAAAAGTTTTAGCGCCTTCTTTGGGCACCTTTCTTTGCGGAAAGAAAGGTGCGAAAGAACCCCCGATTCGAAGAATCATCATCTTCACGAGAAAAGAAAGTACAGAAAGAAAGCCAACGCATAGTTACTTCTTCTAACGATTAGAAAAAAGCAAAACCTTCCCGCACAAAAACCCCTCAACAAAAACAACCCCCAAAATTTACATAAAACCGAGAACAAACCATGAAAAAAACACTATCTCTCCTCCTAACCCTGCTATGCCTCCTCTCTCTATGCAGTCTCCCCACCGCCGCCGTGAAGGAGCCCACGCTCATCAATTCCCAGACGGCGCTGGTCTACTGCCTGGAATCGGATACCATCCTTTACGAAAAAGGCATCGATGAGCAGGTCTACCCCGCCGCGCTGGTCAAGCTGATGACCGCCGTCGTGGCCTTCGAGAACGCCGAGGCGGCAGGCCTGACCCTGGACTCCTATCTTACCGCCACCCGAAGAGCCTACGACGCCGCCACGGGTAACACCATCTCCATCAAGGTAGGGGAGCAGCTTCGTCTCCGTGACCTTCTCGGCGCCATGATCCTCACCGGTGCCAACGACGCGGCGCTGGTGATCTCCGAGAGCGTGGGCGGCACCTTTGAGGGCTTCGTGGATCTGATGAACCAGAAGGCCGCCGAGATCGGCATGGAAAACACCGTCTACGGAAACTGTACGGGTATCCACCACGGCGCCATGGTCACCACCCCCCGAGACCTTCTCACCCTTGCCGCCTACGTGGCGAGGATCCCATACCTGACCGAGCTTTGCGCCGAGCCCCGCATCGTGATCCCCGCCACCAATCTGTCGGAAGAGCGGATCCTCGGCACCCGAAATTACCTGGTCAGTAACCGCGTCAATACCGACTACTACGTTCCCATGGCCAGAGGCATGATCTGCGGCTCCACCCAGGAGGCGGGCTATTGTGCCATCGGCTCGGCCCAGCACGACGGCCTGAACTACATTTCCATCGTTACCGGTGCCGGCTACACCCCGATCCTGAAGGAGGAGGGGCGCATTGAGTTCGACGAGGAGGGCAACGAGGTCCTCATTCCTCCCGTCTACGAAAACCGACTTGACGGCTTGGTAGACGCCGGCCAGCTTCTCATCTGGGCCGAGGGCAACTTTGATTACATGAACCTGGTGGACCGCACCACGCCGGTGGTACAGGTCCCCGTCAAGCTGGGCAAGGGGGTGGACTGCGTTACGCTGATGCCCGAAAGCGCCATCGAGATGTATGTTCCCCGGGACCTTGACCGCAAAAAGGATCTGACACTGACCTGGGAGCTGGATAGCGAGGAGCTGATCGCCCCGGTAAAGGCAGGCCAGCAGGTGGGCATGCTGACGGTCAGCTATTTGGGCGAGGAGATCGGTCGCGTGCCGCTCATCGTGCGGAATACCATAGAGCGTGACGGCGGATTGGCGATCGTCTCCCGCTTTGCCGAGCTGGCGACCACGCCCTTCTTCCTGCTTATCTTTGGATTGATCGCCTTTGCGGCGGTGTTCTACGTGATCACCACCGCCATCGCAAGACAGAAGCGTCAGACGGCACCAAAGCGCGAGCGGGACAAGAATACACGATACCTCAAATGAACCCCCACGAAGGAAACGGATAACGACCATGAAAGACGGCATTTTGCTGATCGATAAGCCGGCGGGCATGACCTCCCACGACGTGGTGGGGCGGGTGCGCCGCCTTTACGGGACTCGACAGGTGGGCCATACGGGCACGCTGGATCCCATGGCAACGGGGCTCCTGGTGGTGCTGGTGGGACGGGCCGTCAAGGCCTCGGAATACGCCACCGAGCACGACAAGGGCTACGAGGCGGGACTGAAGCTGGGCCTTACCACCGATACCGAGGACGTGACGGGTCGGGAGCTGACCCGAGCCGCCGTCCTCCCCGCCGCTTCGGCTGTCCGGACGGCGGCAGAAGGCTTTCGGGGTGAGGGCTTTCAGGTACCTCCGATGTACAGCGCCCTCAAGCGGGACGGCGAAAAGCTCTGCGACCTGGCAAGACGAGGCATTGAGGTGGAGCGAGAGCCCCGCCCCATGACGGTCTATGACATCAACTGCCAAACGGAAAACGAGGCGGAGGGCGACTATCACCTGTCGGTGCGTTGCTCCAAAGGCACCTATATCCGTACCCTCTGCGCCGATATCGGCCGGGCCTTGGGCTGCGGCGGGGTGATGTCCTCCCTGCGCCGCACCGAGGCGGGAGGCTTTACGGTAGGCGATGCGGTGACGCTTGAGGCCCTGGAGGCCATGACTACCGAGGAACGGGAGGCCTGTTTGCGCCCTGTGGAGGAGCTGTTTGCCGCCCTTCCCATCCTGCGGATGCCGCCCTTTTTCGCGCGGCTGGCCCTGGCGGGTAACGAGATCTACTTAAAAAAGATCGGTGCCGATTACCCCGTCGGACAGCGGGTCCGACTCTACGACGAGAGCTTTTTCTCCCTGGGCGAGGTGAGAGATTTCGAGGACGGCCGAGCCGTCAAGCCCATCAAAAAGTTTCGACTGGAATAAAAAGCGCTCCTTCCTGCGGGAAAGGGCGCTTTTTGCATGGAAATTGCCCCTTTTCTTCCTTAAAAAAGGGGAAAACCGCCATTTTATTCATGAAAAACTGTTGAAATCTTTTGCGTCATCGTGTATAATGGAAGGGAATATAATTTTATCCGCAAAAGGAGACTGGACCATGGGAAATCTGCACGTTATTGACCATCCGCTGATTCAACACAAGCTGACCATTATGCGCGATAAGAGAACCGGCCCCAAGGACTTTCGTGAGCTTCTGGACGAGATCACCGTCCTCATGGGCTACGAAGTGACCAGAGACTTCCCGCTTGACGATTATGTCATCGAAACGCCGATTCAGAAGATGACCGCCAAGCGCATTTCGGGCAAGAAGGTGGCCGTGGTGCCGATCCTTCGCGCCGGCCTCGGTATGGTGGACGGGCTTTTGAGCCTGATTCCCGTTGCCAAGGTGGGACATATCGGTCTCTACCGCGACCCCGAGACCCATACGCCTGTGGTGTATTACTGCAAGCTCCCCTTTGATATCGAAAAGCGCACCATCATCATCTGCGACCCCATGCTGGCCACCGGCGGAAGTGCGTCGGACGCCATCTCTATGCTGAAGGAGAAGGGCTGCAAGGACATTCGTTTGGTTTGTCTGGTTTCGGCTCCCGAGGGCGTGAAGAAGGTGCAGGCGGATCATCCTGACGTGGAGATCTATACCGCGGCTTTGGATGAGAAGCTGAATGAGCATTGTTATATCGTTCCCGGTCTTGGCGACGCGGGGGACAGGTTGTTTGGCACGAAGTGATTTTCTGATTTTTGTTTCTTCTGATCGTTTGTTAGGAAGATAGAATAAGAAGAATGTTTTTCGTTCCTTTCTTGGTCGGCCAATGAAAGTAGTAGTTCCGCTACGCGGAACTGCCCCAAAGAAACCGCCAAGGGGGAAGGGCGGTCAGTCGCGGTCAAAAGCAAGTTTTGACGCGCTCGTTCCGACGCCCTCCCCCCTTTGGGAACCCCCCACCCTTTCACCTAAAAGATGTAGCTTATCCTACCAAGGCCACACCCACAGCACTGCGGCCAAAGTCCCTGCTATCGGGGATTCTAACAAATGCGGACAATGGTGCTGTTAATTCTGTTTTCTACTATTTGGGCCGCAGAGGCAGTCACATCTGTAAGAATCACCGACCCGCAGAGACGAGCGCTCTGTATGGAGCAATCCCCTTTTGAACCGGTAATGCCGAGGCGCCCCATACGCGTTTTGGACTTCTTCCCCTTTTGCTTTTACAAAGCCAAACCGCCGAGCCGGCCGTGCGCTGAACGCGCACAGGCGAGGCGTGAAGCTTCTTCTTTTTGATTCTAAAACTTTTTCTTCCAAGAAGAAGAAAAAGTTTTAGCGCCCTTCTTTGGGCGTCTTTCTTGGGCGCCCAAGAAAGACGCAAAAGACCCCCCGATTCGAAGAATCTCCACCTCCACGCACAAAAAAACATAAAAAGAGCCAATGCACAGTCACTTCTTCTAACGATAATTAAAAGCAAAATCTTACCGCACAAAACCCCCACAAAAAAGAAAACAAAGGACTCCCTCTATGAAAAACATCCCCCACCCCGCCGACGCTTCCAAGGAAGCCGTCGTCAGGGCCCTGACAGCCCTCGGCCTGACACTTTTCACCGCCGAATCCTGTACGGGTGGCCTTGCAGCCAAGGAGATCACCGACGTGTCGGGCGCCTCCCGGGTGCTGAAGGGGGGAGTCGTCTCCTATACCAACGAAATCAAAATCGGCCTTCTCGGGGTATCCCCCGAAACGATTGCCCGCCACACCGAGGTCTCGGAGGCCTGTGCCGCCGAGATGGCGGAGGGTGCCAGGCGCCTGTCGGGTGCCGATCTTGCCGTATCCGCCACCGGCTACGCCGAAGGGGGCGAGGGCGTCCCCGAGGGCATGGCAGGGGTGGTATTCCTTGCCCTTGCCCACCGGCACGGCACGCAGGTGGAGCGCCTGACGCTGACGGGAAGCCGTGAAGACGTCCGCAAGCTGGCGGTCAAGCATCTTTTTACCATGATCCTAAACCATTGTCGTACCCAAGGAGGAAATCCATGAACTCACCTCAAACCTCAAGACGCGGCGGGTATCCGTCGTCCCCCCGCAGCGCGCAGAAGGGCAAGCCGGTCAACCTGCTCAAGCTGGCGGCTCTGTTCCCTGCCGTGATCTTCTTTATGGAGCTCGTGACACGGATCTCCACCTACGGCGACATGACCTTCAAGCAGTTTTTCTATATTCTGCTTTTCTCGGTATCGGGCGGCGCCCTTCTCGGGCTCATCGTATCGCTGATCCGCAATAAGACGGCGGTACGGATCGTCAGTATCGCCGTTCCTGCGGCGCTGATCATCCTCTACGGCGCCCACATCGTCTATTTCAACATTTTCGAGGTCTACTTCGACTGGGAAAACATTGGCATGGCAGGGGAGGCTGCGGCTCAATTCGGCGATATGCTGGCGTCAGGAATCGTCAAGTCCCTTTTCCCCATTTTCCTCATGGCCCTGCCGGTCATTGCCATGGCCATTTTCATCAAGCGGCTGACCTTCTACCCCGTGAAGCGAGTCCCCACCGTGATCCCCATGCTGCTGACGGCGGTCATGCTGCTGGGCTTCCTGCTTCCCACCCTGGTGCTGACGGCAGACAAGGGCGACGAAAGCGACTTTGAGTACTACAAGCGTCCCACCGACCTGGAGACGCCCCTGACCTTCGGCATCCTGACGGGTACGCGGCTGAACCTGGCCCGTATCCTGTTTGGCATCGGTGAGGGAACGGCCCTGCCCGGCGACAACATCGAGACCGGCCCCGGCGGCGAGATCTTCCAGACCACGGGCGGCGACGATCCCAATCCCCCCGACAGTAATACCGGTGACGGCACCGGCAGCGAGACCCAGCCCCCCGATCCTCCCAAGGAATACGGCTATAATATCCTTGACATCGACTTTGATTCCCTCATCGCAAACGAGAGCGATAAGGACATCAAGGCCATGCACCAGTATTTCAGTAAGCTCAGCGGCACCAAGCAGAACGAGTACACCGGCTACTTCGAGGGCAAGAACCTCGTCTTCGTCTCCCTGGAGGGCTTCAGCCATAAGGCCATTATTCCCGAGCTGACGCCGACTCTCTACGAGATGGCAAACGGCGGCTTCGTCTTCAAGAACTTCTACAACTCGGTATGGGGCGGCAGTACCTCCACCGGCGAGTACGCCAACCTGACGGGCCTGTTCTATAACAAGGTCAAGTGTATGCGTACCTTCGTGGGTGAGGAGAAGCACTATATGCCCTTCACCCTGGGCAACCAGATGAAGGCCCTGGGATACAGCACCTACGCCTTCCACGCCAACTCCTACACCTACTACGGCCGCGATAAGTCCCATCCGAATCTCGGTTACACCTACCTCGGCATCGGCAACGGCCTTGAGAACCTGACCTCCGCCGAGGGTAAGAGCTTCGCCAACACCTTTAAGATCGGCAGCAACAACACCGTGAAGCCCTGGCCCACCTCCGATGAGTTTACCGCCCAGGTCACCATTCCCACCCTGCTGGAAAGCGCCGCAAACGGCCCCTTCCACGCCTACTATATGAGCATCAGCGGCCACGCCAAGTATAACTTCGGCGGCAACGCCCAGTCCAAGGCCCACCGGGACGAGGTAGAGGCCTACTGCCTGAGCAAGGGGCTGAATTACAGCGACAACGTGAAGGCCTACCTCGCCTGCCAGATCGAGGTGGATCTGATGATGAAGGCCTTCATCGAGGCATTTGAGGATGCCGGGATCCTGGACGACACCGTCTTTGTTCTGTCGGCCGACCACTTCCCCTACGACCTGGAGGACGCCGAGCTGGCCGAGCTTTACGGCCTGCCTAACGAGAAGGTCACCTCTAACTTTGACCTCTACCGCAACGCCCTCATCATCTGGTCCTCCTCCATGGAGGCACCCGTGACGGTGGAGGTTCCCTGCTCGGCCATCGACATTCTGCCCACCGTGTCCAACCTGTTTGGCCTGCCCTACGATTCCCGTCTGATGATGGGCGTGGACGTCTTCTCGGATCAGGAGCCCCTGGTGATCCTGAACTGCGACGGCGGCCCCTCCTGGAACTGGATCAACAAGTACGGCTCCTACCGCAGCGGTAAGGGCTTCACCGTGAACCCCGCCTACGAGGTAGACGCCGATTCGCTGAACGCTTACGTCAAGAGCATGAACAGCCTGGCCTCTGCCCGCAGAAAGTACGCCTTCGCCATCATCGAAAACGACTACTACGCTCACGTTTTTTCAAAGAAATAACCCCAAGGAAGACAAACCATGAAAATCGTCATTAAGGTCGGCACCTCCACCCTCGCCCACGCAGGCGGCCATCTCAACATCCGCCGCGTGGAGGAGCTCTGCAAGGTCATGTCCGACTTAAAGAATGCAGGATACGAGCTGATCCTCGTCTCCTCCGGCGCCATCGGCATGGGCGTCGGCAAGCTCTCCCTCAAGGAGCGCCCCGCCGATATGCCCACCAAACAGGCGGCCGCCGCCGTGGGACAGTGCGAGCTGATGTATACCTACGATCGCCTGTTCTCGGAGTACAACCATACCGTAGCCCAGATTCTCATCACTGCCGCCGATGTGAACCACGGCGAGCGCCACGAGAACTTCCGGAACACCCTGAACCGTCTCTTGGAGCTGGGTGTCCTCCCCATCATCAACGAGAACGACTCCATCGCCACCGAGGAGATCGTGATCGGCGATAACGATACCCTGGCCGCCATGGTGGCGGTGAGCGCCGAGGCGGATCTCCTGATCCTCCTGTCGGATATCGACGGTCTCTATACCGCCGACCCTCATAAGGATCCCGACGCTAAGCTTATCGAAACCGTTACCGAGCTGAACGACGAGATTTTGGCACTGGCAGGCGGCAAGGGAAGCGACCTGGGTACCGGCGGCATGAAGACCAAGCTGACGGCCGCCGGTATCGCTACCGAGGCCGGCTGCGATATGATCATTACCAACGGTGCGAGCCCCTCCTGTCTCTACGACCTGGCCGAGGGAAAGACCGTGGGTACCCGCTTCGTTGCCAAGAAAGGATAAGCCCATGACCACCGTCGATATTTTGAAGCAGGCCAAGGCCGCCAAGGCCGACCTGCTGCTCCTCTCCTCGGAGGAGAAGAATCAGGCACTTCTTGCCATGGCCGACGCCATCGAGGCCGAGGCCGAGGAGATTCTGGCCCGTAACGCCGAGGACGTGGAGGCCGCCCGAGGCCGCATTTCCGAGGTCATGATCGACCGACTGCTTCTGACTGCCGGCCGCATTGCCGATATGGCCAAGGGCGTCCGTGAGGTAGCGGCTCTGCCCGACCCCGTGGGACGGGTGCTGGCCCGTCATACCCTGGGTAACGGCCTTGACGTCAAGAAGGTCTCGGTGCCCCTGGGCGTGGTGGCCATCATCTATGAAAGCCGCCCCAACGTCACCTCCGACGCCGCCGCCCTCTGTCTGAAAAGCGGCAACGTCTGCGTGCTTCGCGGAGGCAAAGAGGCCTACCGTACCTCTACGGCCATCGTCCGCGCTATGCGGAAGGGACTGAAGGGCCTCGGCCTGAACGAGTGCCTTGTGAACATTCTGGAGGACGTGACCAGGGCGGGAGCCAACGAGCTCATGACCGCCACCGGTTACGTGGACCTTCTGATTCCCCGCGGCGGCGCCGGTCTGATCCGCGCCTGCGTGGAGAACGCCACCGTTCCCTGTATCGAAACGGGAACCGGCATCTGTCACGTCTACGTGGATACCTCGGCCGACCTTTCCAAGGCGGTCACCATCGTGGAGAATGCCAAGACCCAGCGCCCCTCGGTTTGTAACGCCGAGGAGGTGCTCCTGGTCCACCGCGATGCGGCGGACACCTTCCTCCCCATGCTCAAAAAGAAGCTGGTGGACGACCGCAAGGCCGAAGGGAAGCCCCCCGTGGAGCTTCGCCTCTGCCCCGAGGCCGGGAAGGTCATCGACGGTACCCCCGCAGGGGAGAATGACTTTGATACCGAATTTCTTGATTATATTCTGGCCGTGAAGATCGTGGCCGACGTGCGTGAGGCCATCGCCCACATCGCCGCCCATTCCACCCATCACAGCGACGCCATCCTCACCGAGGATGAGGAGGCCGCCGCCCTCTTTACCACCTGTGTGGATAGTGCGGCCGTCTACGTCAACGCCTCTACCCGCTTTACCGACGGCGGACAGTTCGGCCTGGGATGCGAAATGGGCATCTCCACCCAAAAGCTCCACGCTCGCGGCCCCATGGGCCTGGAGGAGCTGAACGCCTACAAGTACGTGGTGGTAGGCAACGGACAGGTGAGGTAAGAAACGGGAGGGGCGGGGGCTCCGCCCCTCGACCCCGGCAAGGGGGATTTTTGGAAAAATCCCCCTGCACCCCAAAAACTTTGGATGGGGAAAAACTTCGTTTTTC
>SVSM01000007.1 GCA_015064295.1 Oscillospiraceae bacterium
GTTCCGGCATCTGCAAGGTAGCCATCGTGGGCTATACCAACGCCGGCAAGTCCACCCTGCTCAACCGTCTGACCGACGCCGGCATATTGGCGGAGGATAAGCTCTTTGCTACCCTGGATCCCACTACGAGAAAATTTACCCTGCCCGACGGCACCGAGGTACTGCTGGTGGACACCGTCGGCTTTATCCGCAATCTGCCCCATCATTTGATCAAGGCCTTCCGTTCGACCTTGGACGAGGCAGTCTACGCCGATATTATCCTAACCATGACCGACGCCTCCGACAAGGAATGCGAGGCACAGCTCGGGGTGACCGAGAAGCTCCTCTGCGAGCTCGGCGCCGCCGACAAGCCCACGCTTTGTGTCTTCAATAAATGCGACAAGGAGGGGGAGCAGCTCCCGACAGCCCCCGCCTCGGTTCCCAGAGAGAACGTCTTTTACGTCTCGGCCAAAACGGGACAGAACGTCGAAGCGCTGGTTAATCGCCTCGGCGAGCTGGTCAACGAAAGCACCTCCCGCGTGACCTTTGCCGTTCCCATGGCACGGCAGGACGTGGTAGCGGGGCTCTATCGCTTTGCCCGGGTGGAGGAGGTCGCCTATGAGGGTGACACGACTCTCGTGACGGCCGTCTGCGACGCCAGAGCCAAGGGGATGTTCCGGGAGTGGATCAAGGTATGAAGCGGATCACGCTGGAAAAGGCCGCATCGGCCGAGCTGACCGAAAGGAAGTCGGTCTTTATCGGCTATGCCTCTCCCGTCGGGAGTGAGGAGGAGGCCATCGAGTTTATCAAGGCCATCAAGAAAAAGCACGCCGACGCCCGCCATAACGTCTACGCCTATATGCTGAACGGCGGCGGCATCGCCCGTTATTCCGACGACGGGGAGCCTCAGGGAACGGCAGGGGTGCCGGTCCTTGACATCATCCGCAAGGGGGGCTTTTGCGACGCCGTCATCGTGGTCACGCGGTATTTCGGCGGCATCCTGCTGGGTGCCGGCGGACTGGTCCGCGCCTATTCGGCCGCCGCCCGCATGGCGGTGGAGGCGGCGGGGATCGTGACCTACGATCTCTTTACCGAATTTTCCCTCACGGTGAGCTACAACGACCACGGCAAGCTGACCAACCTTCTGGCACAGGCCAATCCCCTGCGGGACGGCATCGATTACGCCGACGGCGTTACCCTCCGCCTCGCCCTGCCCGGGGAGGAGCTGGAGGACTTCCGAGGGAAAGCTTCGGAAATCACCGCCGGCCGTGCCGTCTTCGAGGTGACGGGGGAGCGGTTTGATAAGAGATAACGCACCCCGAGGGGCTTTGCCCCTCGGGCTCCCCACAAGAAAAACTTTTTGAAAAAAAGTTTCTCTTGACTCTTCCAAAACGTTGAACGGCCCAAAACTTCGTTTTGGGCAAGGCTCCTTTGATCGTGCTTTGCCGTTTCTTGCGTGGAGCGGTCCTTTATCGTCCTCTTACTTAAAAAGAGGAGTTTTTGCTTTTTTTGCGTATATTATTAAATGATTATAATCTCACTTAAATTTGGGAGGTACGGCCTGTGACGGTAACCGAGATGATTTACGAACGAGAGCGCCAAACGCTGTCCCCCTACGCCTTTTTGAGCGAGAACACCAAGGGGCGGGACGAGCCCATCAACCCCTGCTGTCTGCGGGGAGAGTTCCAGCGTGACCGTGACCGCATCATCCACAGTAAGGCCTTTCGTCGGCTGATGCACAAGACGCAGGTCTTTCTGTCACCCGAGGCCGACCACTACCGTACCCGCCTGACCCATACCCTGGAGGTCAGTCAGGTGGCACGGTCCATTGCCCGAGCCCTGAGCCTGAACGAGGACCTCTCCGAGGCCATCGCCCTGGGACACGATTTAGGGCACACCCCCTTCGGCCATGCCGGCGAGCGGGTGCTTCGCAAGTGCTATTCTCCCGACTTTGCCCACTATCGGCAGAGCATCCGGGTGGTGGAGAAGCTGGAAAAGCTGAACCTCACCTGGGAGGTGCGGGACGGTATCCTGTGCCATACCACGGGCGGCGCCTCGACCTTAGAGGGCCGCATCATTCTGGAGGCCGACCACATCGCCTATATCAACCACGACATTGACGACGCCTTCCGGGGCGGCATCCTGACCCCCGCCGACGTGCCGAAGGAGCTCTTCGACCGCCTGGGGCATAGCCATGGCGAGCGCATCAATACCATGGTGACCAGCATCATCCGTGCCAGTGAGGGCAGGGGCGATATCCAAATGGAGCCCGACGTCCGCGAGATGACCGACAAGCTCCACGCCTTCCTCTATGAGAAGGTCTACCGCAGTCCCATCGCCAAGGGCGAGGAGGGAAAGGCGGAGGCTCTCCTTGAGCGTCTTTTTGACTATTTCGTCAACCATCCCGAAAAGCTTCCCGCCGAGTATCATCCCACGGTGGAGGAGGAATCGGCCGGCCGCGCCGTCTGTGACTATATCTCCTGCATGACCGACCGTTACGCTGTCAGTCTGTATAAGAAGCTGTTCATCCCCGACCCCTGGAGGGGTTAAGTAGGGGGACGCAGGGGCTCTGCCCCTGAACCCTGCAAGGAAACCTTTTTGGAAAAAGTTTTCCTTGACCATTCAAAAACTTTTAACAGTCCAAAACTGCGTTTTGGACAATGGAACTTAAAAAACCATTCTATCGGTTTGTTTTATGTAACCGGTTGGGGCAGTATTTGCCCCTCTTCTCTGCCGAAAACGGAGTTTTCGGCCAGTTCTTCTTTGCTTCTTTCTTCTAAAGAAAGAAGCGGGGTCAAGGGGCAGAGCCCCTTGCGTCCCCTTCGGAGTGATGATGATACCGCAACAGGTGATTGAAGAAATTAAATATCGCAATGACCTGGAAGAGGTAATTGCACAGTACGTCACGCTGAAGCGTGCGGGGTCGAATCTTGTGGGATGCTGTCCCTTCCACAGCGAAAAGACGCCGTCCTTTACGGTGTTCAGCCAGACCAAGTCCTTCTACTGCTTTGGCTGCGGTGCGGGGGGCGATGTAGTGTCCTTCGTCATGCGGACCGAGAATCTTGATTACGTCGAGGCCATCCGCTTCCTTGCCAAGCGGGCGGGCATCGAGATCGAGGAGGAAGAGCGCGACAACCGAACCGGCGTCAAGCGGGAGCGCATCCTGGCCATGAATCGGGATGCGGCACGGTTCTTCCACGAGAACCTGAAAACCAGCCCCGAGGCGCAGGCGTATCTTGCCAAGCGCGGGCTGTCCACGGCGCTTGTCAAGCACTTCGGCATCGGCTACGCCCCCAACGATTTTCAGGCGTTGACGAAGCATCTCACGGCGAAGGGCTACCGCCCCGACGAGATGAAGGCGGCCTTCCTCTGCTCCATCAGCCAAAAGAACGGCCGCAGCTACGATATTTTCCGCAATCGGATCATGTTTCCGGTCATCGACGTCAAGGGCGACATCGTAGCCTTTGGCGGCCGCACCATCGGACAGGACCAAAACGAGGCCAAATACATCAACTCCTCGGACACCCCGGTGTTCAACAAGCGAAGGAATCTGTTTGCCCTGAACTTTGCCAAGTCGGAATGTGCCGAGCAGCTGATCCTCTGCGAGGGATACATGGACGTGGTGGCTCTGCATGGGGCGGGCTTTACCAACGCGGTGGCCTCCTGCGGCACGGCCCTGACCCCCGACCAGGCACGGCTTATGAAGCGCTACACCAAGTCGGTCATCATCTCCTTCGACGCCGACGAGGCGGGCCAGCGGGCCGCTGATAAGGCCTTCGGCCTTCTCGGGGACGCGGGGCTGGAGACACGGCTTCTGAAGGTAGAGGACGCCAAGGACCCCGACGAGTACATAAAGAAATTCGGCAAAGAGGGCTTTTCCCGTCTTCTGAATCGAAGCCGAAGCCGCTTTGATTTCAAATTCTCGGGCATCCTGGCCAAATACGACATCACCCGCCCCGAGGAGCGCGTCAAGGCCGCCTCGGAGGCCGCCGACTTCCTGTCAAGGATCTGGTCGGAGGTGGAGCGTGACGTCTACGCGCGGCAGGTGGCGGACAAGCTGGAGATCCCCCTTGACAGTCTGAAAAACGACGTAAAGCGCAAGATCGCCAAACGGGACAAGGAAGAAAAGAAGGAACGGAACCGCGAGGTGATCCGAGCTACCGAGGGCTACGGCGACCGCGTCAACCCCGACCGCCTGAAGCATTTGGGAGCGGCCAGCGCCGAGGACACCGTCCTCGGTATCCTGACCCTGTATCCCGAGCTGATCCCCGAGACGGTAGAAACGGTGGGGCTGACAGAGGAGGACTTCGTTACGGCCTTTAACCGGAGAGTCTACGGGAAGATGGTCGCACTGGGATCCGGCTTCGACACGGCGCTGCTGGGAGAGGACTTCACCCAAGAGGAGATCTCCCGCATCGTGCAAAACACCGTCTCCCGCCAAGGGCTGACGCAAAACGGCATGACCGTCATCGCCGAGTGCGCCGCAAAGCTGCGGCAGGGACGGGTGCGGCAGTCGCTGTCCCTGGAAGATCTGATCGCCAGCAAACGAATCAAAAAACAGGATTGAGATAAAGAAAGGCAACGGAAATGAACGGAGAAAAGAAATTTGACGTAAGCGAGCTGATTGAGAGAGGCAAGGCAAAGGGATCCCTGTCCAACAGCGAGATCATGGAAGCCATCGAGGACGTGGACTACGACATCGAACAGATCGAAAAGCTGTACGACACCCTGGAGGGCATGGGCATTGAGATCACGGGGTATATGGACACCCCCGAGTTTGCCGCCATCGAGAACGACGTGGAGCGCTACGAGAGTGCCGAGGACATGGAAAAGATGCTGGCCCAGGAGGGGCTTGCCATTGACGACCCCGTCCGTATGTACCTCAAGGAGATCGGCACGGTATCGCTTTTGGATTCTGACCGCGAGCTGATGCTGGCGGAGCGCATGGCCGAGGGCGATCGGGAGGCCAAGGACGAGCTGGTGAAGGCCAACCTGCGTCTGGTGGTCAGCATTGCCAAGCGCTACGTGGGCAAAGGAATGTTCTTCCTTGACCTCATCCAGGAGGGCAACCTGGGCCTGATGAAGGCGGTGGAAAAGTTTGACTACCGCAAGGGCTATAAGTTCTCCACCTACGCCACCTGGTGGATCCGCCAGGCCATCACCCGTGCCATTGCCGATCAGGCGAGAACCATCCGTATTCCCGTCCATATGGTGGAAACCATCCATAAGGTCTCCCGCATCCAGCGTCAGCTGCTGCAGGAGCTGGGGCACGAGGCCACCGCCGAGGAGGTGGCGGAGCAAATGGGCATGAGCGCCGATAAGGTAAGAGAGATCATGAAGGTCTCCCAGGACCCCGTCTCCCTGGAAATGCCCATCGGTGAGGAGGAGGACAGTCACCTGGGCGACTTTATTGAGGATGACTCCAACCCCGCTCCCGCCGAGGCCGCCGCACAGCGGCTGTTGAGCGAGCAGCTCAACGAGGTGCTGCATACCCTTACCCCCCGAGAGGAGCAGGTGCTGAAGCTCCGCTTCGGTCTGATGGACGGCCGTCCCCGTACGCTGGAGGAGGTCGGTAAGGAGTTCCACATTACCCGAGAGCGTATCCGTCAGATCGAGGCCAAGGCCCTCCGTAAGCTCCGCCACCCCAGCCGTTCCAAGCGTCTGAAGGACTATTTGGACTGATCTTCTTTTAGATCAATTCCATAAAAATCCAACGCTGATTTTAGCGATAACGACGATTTGTATGGGCGTCATGCCCAATCGACGGAAATGGATTTTGTTGGATGTGCTCAAAAAGCACGGCCGTTTGAGCACAAAAGGAAGCGAACCGTCTTCAAGGTTTTCCCTTCGTTCATAAAATGAACTTGACAGAAGCCGTATCTTAGTGTAAAATATAATTTGTTTAATGATACAGAGTGGGGCGGTATGCCCTGCTATCCCCAGGAGGAATCCCATGAAAAAGAGACTTTTGTGTTTTCTTGTCGCCGTTCTCTGCCTTCTTCCGATGGCCCTGACCGGCTGCAGTGACGAGGAAGTAGAGGACACGGGCGGAAAGAAGCCCCTGACGCTGACGCTGTACGGCATCACCGGTGAATCCACCACCAAGGAGGCCATCAAGCTGGTGGAGAAGGAGCTGAACGTCTATACCGAGGGCAAGCTGAACACCCACATCGTGCTGAAGCTCTACCCCGAGGACGAGTATTATCAGGTCCTGGACGCCAAGATCGCCGAGATCGAGCGCATCAAGGCCGGCAAGGACGATGAGATTCTCGACGAGACGACGGCACCGGAAACCGACGCCGAGACCTACGAGGAAAACGGCGCCACCAAGGTCGTCTATCCCGACGTCAAGGACACCCAGATGGACATTTTCATGGTGCAGGGTGCCACCAATCTGAACAAGTATAAGAACGGCGGGTACCTGAACGGCCTTAACACGGCCCTGACCGGTACCGGCAAGCTGCTGAGCACCTACATTTCCCAGAAGGTTCTGGCAACCGCCACCCTGGGCGGCAGAGGTCAAGCTAACGGTCTGGTGGATAAGGGTACGGTGTACGGTATCCCCAACAATACCGTTTCGGGCGAATATACCTATCTCCTGGTCAACAAGGAGCTTGCCTCCAAGTACTACTATTCGGCTAACGACGTCAAGACCTTGGATACCCTGGCCTACTTCCTTGAGGACGCCGCCAAGCATTCCGATTACGTCACGTTGTATAACGAGCCGGTTCTCATGGCGGAGCCCCTGATGGACAGCATCCCGCTGATCGGCTGCATCATGACCAACGAGCACACCGCCTTCAACCGCGAGGCGCCCCGTAATATGCTGAATCTGCTGGCTTTTGCCGACCATTACAGTACGGTGGCCCAGTTCCGCAAGCAGAACTATATCACCGACGGCGACTATTATCAGATGCCGGAGGACAAGAAGGTAGCGGCCGCCTTCATTAAGGGTAACGCCGCTCTTCCCGAGCAGTATGAGGACGAATACTTCGTGATTCCTTACGCCATGCCGGTTGCGAGTGCCGACGACTACCCCGGCACTATGTTCTGCATCAGCTCCTTCACCGGCAGCGCGGATCGCTGCATGGAGGTTATTAAGACCATTCAGACGGTGTCCTCCTTCCGCAACACCTTCCAGTACGGTGTAGAGGGCGTTCACTACGAGGTCGAGGAATTCACCGGCATCATCAACATTCTGAACGACGATTATTCCATGGATCCCGCCGACACCGGTAACCTCTTCCTGCTCACGCCCAACAACCGCATGAGCAAGGCTGAGCTGGCGCTGGCCGCCAACGACTGGGCCCTTGGCAAGCAGCAGTATCGCGATACCGTTGTCAGCCCGTATTGCGTATTTGATTTCCGCATCATCACCGCGGATAACTATAAGACGCAGTCCTACGTTTACAAGGAGATGTACGAGGAAGCTCTGGCAGAGGCCAAGGCACAAGCCAAGGCAGAGGGCAAGAAGTTCGATGCCTCCAAGTTTGAGTTTGACGCTGCCTACCCGCAGACCTACACCGACGAGATCCTTGCGGGATTGGAGACGGTAACCGCCTCCTTCGTGGAGCGCCTGCAAAACTTTAAGGAATACAAGGATGAGGACGGCAACCTCGTGACTATGAAGGACTTCCTCAAGATCCTGTATAAGGAGATGAGCGCTGACGACAGCTATAAGATGTTCAGCGATCAGAAGAACCCCGATTCTCCTCTTTCCCAGTACGTGAAGTGGTACGCCACCTACGGCCCTGTGATCGCAGGGGGCTAACCGACAAAAGAAAAGGGCCCGAAGCCGACGGCTTCGGGCCCTTTTTGTTATCCGTGGGGATAAAAATTTTCGCTTTTTCTTGACAGGGGGAGAAAAAATGGCTATACTGTAAGTAAATACTACCTTTTGAAAGGATCACCGTTATGAAGGAACTGAAGGGCACCAAGACCGAAGCCAACCTCCTTGCCGCATTGGCAGGGGAGAGCGTGGCCAGAAATAAGTACACCTATTTTGCCAGCGCCGCCAAGAAGGAGGGCTACGAGCAGATCGCCGCCATCTTCCAGAAGACGGCCGACAACGAGAAGGAGCACGCCAAGATGTGGTTCAAGGCGCTGGGAGAGCTGGGCAATACCGCCGAGAATCTGAAGAGCGCCGCTGAAGGCGAAAATTACGAATGGACCGATATGTACGCCACCTTTGCCAAGGAGGCAGAGGAGGAGGGCTTCACCGAGCTGGCGGCCAAGTTCCGCATGGTGGCCCAGGTGGAAAAGGCCCACGAGGAGCGCTACCGTGCCCTTCTCCGCAACGTGGAGATGCAGAAGGTCTTCGAAAAGACCGAGGAGACCATGTGGGAGTGCCGTAACTGCGGCCATCTCGTTATGGGCAAGAAGGCCCCCGAGATCTGCCCCGTTTGCGCGCATCCTCAGAGCTACTTCGAGGTCAGAGCCGAGAACTATTAAAAAACAAAAAGGAATCGGGGCCCACGCCCCGATTCCTTTTGCCGTGTTGGCACGGAGCCGGGCCGAAAACGGCAAAAGCCGTTGAAGAGAGAGCCGCCCGTGCCATCTGTGGCAAATTCCAAATCGAAAGAAGGAAAAGCGATGTATTTGAGAAAGCAAACCCGTTCCGTCCTCCTGCTCCTGTGCGCCGTTTTGCTTTTGAGCTTTACGGTTGGCTGTCAAGGCCTAAGGGACGACCGTCCCCTTGTGGACATCCGGCCGGGTACCGATGAATCGGGCTCACCGGTGAGCGAGAGCGATGGCTCTCAAGGGAACGTAAACGGTGCCGTGTCCGATCGGACGGATCTCGACGGAAAGGTGCCGGGGAGCAACGAGTCCGAGGAAGCCCCGCCGAGCGGGAGCTCCTCTACCGAAGCCGATCCCGAGCCTCCCGCACCGGTGGAAACCGATTCCGGAGCCATGACGTCCAAGGAAACGGAGACCGAAAAGGAGAAGCCCGAGGAGACCACTCCCGTCACCGACGCGCCGGATGACACGCAAACGAATATCGGCGCCGAAGACGGTAACGAAGAAGACGCCGCATCCGGTGCCGAGCTTCTGGTCGGCACTTGGAGTACTGTAAAGCGCTTTGACTACGGGGCGGATGGCGCGAGCCTACTGGTCTACACGATTTGTTTCAAGGCCGACGGTACCGGCATCATGAACGACCTGGAATATACCTATTACGCCGACAATCCCGACGGCGATTGGGGAGACGGCTGGTCGCTGGCCGGAAGAGGCTACGTACCGTGGTATTTTACATATTCGCTGGAAGGCGATGAGCTGATCAGGACCACCATTCCCGTTGAGGAATGGGACGTGTCCGACACCAGCTACGATTCCGTCTCCTTTTCCGAGCGCGATAAGCTGACCTTGAATGGCATGACGTACCTGCGCGGAGAGTATGACGTAAAAACCCTGTGTTCTCTTCTGAACGTGGATTACACCGTGGTCATCCCCGCGGAATAAATCCGAACCGGCGCCAAACGGTCAGAAGGCGCCATTCTGCGAACGTACGGACAATACGAAAAACGGTAGGCATTTCATGCCTACCGTTTTTTGATGCTTTCGGTGTACCCCGCGGGGCGTTCCCCTGCGACAGGGAGGAAATCAGAGAACACTCTGCAAGAACTGCTTGGTTCTGGGATTCTGAGGATTTCCGAAAAGCTCCTCAGGGGTGCCCTCCTCGGCGATCACGCCCTCGTCCATGAACAGGACGCGGTTGGCCACCTCCCGGGCAAAGCCCATCTCGTGGGTGACGATGACCATGGTCATGCCCTCGGAGGCCAGGCTTCTCATGAGGTCGAGGACCTCTCCCACCATCTCGGGGTCCAGCGCCGAGGTAGGCTCGTCAAAGAGCATGACCTTGGGGTTCATGGCCAGTGCCCGCACGATGGCGATACGCTGCTTCTGTCCGCCCGACAGGGTGGAGGGATAGGCATCGGCCTTGTCGGCAAGACCGACACGCTCCAGCAGACGCATAGCGTTAGCCTTGGCCTCCTCCTTGGTCATAAGACCGTGGTGGACGGGAGCGTACCAAATGTTTTTGGCAACGGTAAAATGGGGGAACAGGTTGAAGTGCTGGAACACCATACCCATGCCCTGTCTGACCTTGTCGATGTTGGTCTTCTTGGCGGTGATCTCGACGCCGTCCACAAAGATTTGCCCATCGGTAGGGGTCTCCAGGCGGTTCAAGCAACGCAAAAAGGTACTCTTTCCGCTGCCCGACGGGCCGATGACGACGATTCTCTCGCCGTCGCGGATGACGTAGTCGATGCCGTTCAGTACCTTGAGATTTTCAAAGGATTTATGTAGATTCTTAACTTCTATCACTTTTTGCCAACCTCTTTTCCAGCTTCTTGACCAGGTAATTGAGCGCCATGACCATCACAAGGTAGACCAGCGCGATCGAAAGATAGGGGAAATACACGTCGGCCGTTCTGGTAATGACCTTCTCGGCGAAGCGGGTGATGTCCATGACACCGAGGAAGCCGATGACGGAGGTCTCCTTGAGAATGGAGATGAACTCGTTACCGATGGCCGGCAGAATGTTTTTCAGGGCCTGGGGCATGATGATGGTCATCATGGTGGTGGATTGGGAGAGGCCGAGAGAGCGTCCCGCCTCGGTCTGACCCACGTCAACGGCCAGGATGCCGGCGCGGATGATCTCGGCCACGTAGGCACCGGAGTTGATGCCGAAGGTCAGGGTACCGATCAGTACGGCGGCGTCGGAGGAGACAAAGATGACGTTATAAAAAATCAGAAGCTGGACCACGACGGGGGTACCCCGGATCACGGTGGTATACAGCTCGCAAACAGCGTTCAGGAATTTCAGAATAATATTGGGCCGAGTCGACTGCTTGCAGGACACCTTGATCACGGCAACGATCATGCCGATCACGACGCCCATCAGCGTAGCGAATAAGGCTACCTTGAGGGTATTGCCCAGACCCTCAAGCAGCATTTTATAGCGGTCCTCCGCAATGAAGGTCTTAATAAAGCTTTTTTTAACGGTATCAAAAAAATCCATTTACATCTCCCGAAAATGACACGATCACGGGCACGGCTGGCCGTGCCCGTGAAGGAATTTTCTATTCGTTGATCAGTCTGCGGTGACCTCGGTGGAGTACTTCACGATGAACTGGTCGATCTTGCCCTCGGCAATCAGCTTGTTGAGGACCTTGTTGATGACCTCAAGAAGCTCCTTGTTGCCCTTGGCGACGCAGAGACCGTAGGACTCATCGGTGAGAGAGCCGTCGGGGTAGACCAGCTCGAAGCACTTGTAAGCGCCGTCGCTGTTCTGAACGATAAGCTCGGCGGGGAGCTTGTCGGTGACAACGGCGTCCAGCTTGTTGTCCTTGAGGTTAACAGCGGCCAGGTTGGGGTTGGCGTAGGTAGAAACGGTAGCGCCGCTTCCCTCGAAGTCACCCTTTACGTGGTTACCGTCATCGTCGGTGGTACCGTTGATGGCGTCGGTGATGATGAAGTCGGAGGAGGTGCCCAGCTGCACGCCGATCTTCTTGCCGGCCAGGTCGGCGTAGGAGGCGATGGCAGAATCGGCCTTGACGACGATGTACTGCTTGCTGGTGGTGTAGGAAATGGAGAAGTCAACCTGCTCCTTACGCTCGTCGGTGATGGTGATACCGGCGGCGCCGATAGCGGCCTTGCCGGACTCGATGGCGCCCAGGATGGTGTTGAAGGCAACGTCCTTCACCTCAAGCTCAACGCCGATCTCCTTGGCGATCTCCTCGCAGATGGCGATGTCAACGCCGACGACCTTGTTGTTGGAAATGAACTCGAAGGGAGCAAAGCCGGCCTCGGTGTACACGACGAGCTTGCCGGCTTTTTTGATACCATCCAGGGTCTGGTCGTTCTTGCCTGAGCAACCGGTGAAGGCGAAGAGGGCCGTCACCATCAGCAGGGCAAGGATAAGAGAAAATGTCTTTTTCATGATAAAACTCCTTTGTGGTTGTTTGGGATATGCATATTATACACGCCTTTTTCCAAAAAATCAAGGGGTTTTTGAATATTTTTTCATAAATTGTGTATTTTTGTCATCCTGCCCACAGATGGGAGGAAATCGTGGCCGTTTTCGTAAAAATAGCATAAAGAAGGGCGGTAAACGGCTTGGCCGAAGCCCGATCGGAGAGGAAAACGGAAAGAAAAGCAGGAAGGGGAAATGAATATATGCATAATATATACATGAATAGCCGCCGCATTTACGTGCCGGGATCCGCCGTCCCTCCCTCGCTTTGGATTGACAAAAGGGCCGCGCCGTGGTATACTGAAGTATCTTATATAAGGAGGCGTTTGCCTTGAAGCACGTAGAGATCTACACCGACGGCGCCTGCAGCGGGAATCCCGGTCCCGGGGGCTACGGCGCGATTTTGGTTTTCAAGGGCTGGGAGAAGGAGCTTTCGGGAGGGCATCCCGAGACCACCAATAACAGAATGGAGCTGCTCGGCGCCATCTCGGCGCTGGAGCTGCTGAAGGAGCCCTGCAGCGTCCTTCTGACTTCCGACTCCAAATATCTGGTGGACGGTATCAATCTTGGCTGGGCCAAGTCGTGGAAGAAGAACAACTGGACCAAGCCTGATAAAAAGCCGGCCCTCAACGCCGACCTGTGGGGGCGACTGCTGGAGCTGCTGGAGGTGCACGACGTGACCTTCGTATGGGTGAAGGGACACGCGGGGCATCCCTATAACGAGCGCTGCGACCGCTTGGCGGTGGAGGCCATTGAAAAACTGAAAAGCGAAGCATAAAAAAACCGCCGCTTCCGAGGAAGCGGCGGGTTTTTATTGTTGTAAGGAAAGCTTGACCCGTCAAACGTAATAAGGATTGGGCTTAAACAGCAGAATAATGGTGTCAATGAACCAACCGATGCCAAATATACCGCCGGTCAAGAGGTAGAGAATACCGGTTCCGACTCGACCCTCGTAGAACTTATGCGCCCCAAAGAATCCGAGCAACAGACAAAGCAGGAAAGCAACCCACTTATTCTTCGGCCGGCCGAACCGACCTCCCATGACGTTCATGTTGGTATTGGTGTTGGTGTTCGCGTTATTGATGACGATGTTGGGCTGTGCGCTTGCCGAGTGAAATTCTTCTACTTGACGGCCGCAGGCAGTACAGAGGACGGCGTCGGCGGGAATGGTCGCGCCACAGTGCTTACAAAACTTGGTATTCGCGGTCGTTGCGTTTGTTTGTTGAGCTTGTTCGTTCATGATGAACCTCCAAAGCGGATGTATTTTGCACCATTATAACACAAATGTATTCAAATGTCAACATATGTATTCATAATTCACCAATAAATCTTCTACAATATGATAGAGGTGATCATATGTCTGAGATTTATTTAAGTTCCCGCGTGGTTGGCGAAGCCATATACGCCTGTCGCAAAAGCAAAAACGTTTCCCAAGAGGTTCTCAGCGGCCTGGCGGACATCGGCAGAACGCATTTGAGCGCCATCGAGCGCGGTGAGCGCAAACCGACGCTGGAAACGCTGTATCGCATCAGCGTGGCGCTGGATATGAAAATGAGCGATATTGTGAGAGAGATTGAAAAACGATTGCCGTGACAGTTGAAATTTGTCGTCCTTCTCTTTGTAACAATTCGGTGAACAATGTTGACTTTATGCGGTGGATGGGGTATACTAATAAGTAAGCAACGCTAACTTTATCCAAAGGAGTCCCCCATGAAACACAATCCCCGCCTCGTCTACGACGTTCCCGCCATCACCACCTTCCGCGAGCTGATGGATCACGCCCGCGCCCGTTACGCCGACCAAATCGCCTTTCTTTACCGCGACGGCGAGGAGATCCGCGAGGTGACCTACGAAAGGGCCTACCGCGAGATGGTGGCCTTTGCCACCTATTTGCGGAGTCGGGTTCCGGCGGGAAGCAAGGTAGCGGTCACCGGCAAAAACAGCTACCACTGGGTACTGACCTATCTGGCTGTCATCTGCGGCGTTGGCATTATCGTTCCGATAGATAAGGACCTCCGCGCCGACGAGATCGCCGATCTCATGGCCGATTCCGAGGCGGTGGCGCTGGTCTATTCCGACGAGCAGAGCGAAAAGGTGGCCGACGCAACGGGGAACTATCTCGCCCTGAGCATGAACGATATGGAACGCTATCTTGCCGAGGGGCAGGCGCTCCTTGACGGCGGCGATACCTCCTACGCCACCCACCACGTGGACCCCCACGCCCTGGGCATCCTGCTCTATACCTCCGGCACCACCGGCGTGGCCAAGGGCGTCATGCTTTCCCAGTACAATATTTGCTTTGACATCACCCACATCCTCTGCCGTGTCCACGTCGGGCCGGAGGACCGCGCCCTTTCGGTAGCTCCTCTCCATCATACCTACGAGATGACGGCGGGGTGCCTCTGTATGCTGTACAGCGGAGCCTCCATTGCTTATAATAGCTCCCTTCGGAGGCTGCAGGCCGAGATGAAGCTCTTCCGCCCCACCCTGATGGCGGTGGTGCCGCTGATCCTTGAGACCTTCCGTAACGCCGTCGTCAAGAAATACAGCCAGCTCAAGGGCGGCAAGACGGTGCTGGCTCTCCAGCGAGCCGCCGCCGACGCCACGAGCAGCCGCGCGGCAAGAAAAAAGATCTTCAGCGTCGTCAACGAGACCTTCGGGGGCAGAATGCGCCTGTTGGTCTGCGGCGCGGCGCTTTTGCCGCCCGAGGTCTTCCGTGACTTTGAGCGCTTCGGGATCCAGGTGATGATCGGCTACGGCCTGACCGAAACGGCGCCGGTCTGCCTGATGCATAACGATTTCTATAACGCCCCCGACGACATCGGCTATCCCATGTCGGGTGTGCAGGTGCGGCTGGACGACATAAACGAGGAGGGCGTGGGCGAGCTGGTGGTCAAGGGCCCCAACGTCATGCTGGGATATTATAAGAATCCCGAGGAGACCGCCCGCGTCATGGAGGACGGCTGGTTCCATACCGGCGACCTGGCTCGTATGACCCCCCGGGGCACCTATCAGATCGCAGGCCGTGCCAAGAGCATGATCGTCACCCCCGGCGGCAAGAAGGTCTTTCCGGAGGAGCTGGAGCTCCACCTCGGCAAGAGCCCTTACGTCAAGGAGTGCATGGTCTACGAAGGTGGCAAGGAAGGAGATCGGAGGATCACCGCTGCCATCTTCCCCGACGAGGAGACGGTGTCCGCCAAGCTGGCGAAGGAGGGCTGCGAGCCGGGAAGCGACGCCTACCGAGCCGCCGAGAGAGCTCTCTTGGAGGAGCTGGTCAAGGGTGTCAACGCCAAGTTCCCTCAGTACAAGCGGATGCGACACACAGTCGTCCGCCACCGCGAGTTTGAAAAGACCACTACCCGCAAGATCAAGCGAAACGCCCCCGACAATCTGAGCGAAGAGGAGTAAAATCATCCATGAGACGTCCCAACGAAGCCAATCGCGAAAAATTCATAACCGCAGCCGTACGTGAGCTGGAGGAGCACGGCGTATCGGATTTTTCCATCCGACGGGTAGCCCGCCGCTGTGAGCTGTCCTGTGCTGCGCCCTATAAACACTTTGAGAGCCGCGAGGCCTTGATGCTGGAGGTCATTCGTCACATCAACAAAAAATGGCTGGGCATTTTGGAGAGCACCGTGACCGGCTATCGGGAGAGGCCCTTGCGCGAGCAGATCGTGGCGGTCTGTATGGCGTATCTGACCTTTCTCTGTACCTATCCCGAGTACCAGACCATCATCTTTATGAACGACCGCGTCTTCCCCTCCGAGATGCTGGCAGAGAAGGGCAAGCTGAGCCAGGCCTCCGAGGATCTGATCGCCCACTACTGTGCGTCGGTAGGGATGTCGGAGGCCAACCGCCGCCGCAAGACCTTCATCGTCCGATCGCTGCTCTACGGCGCCGCCATCATGATCAATTCCGGCGCCATGGCCTTCGATTCCGAAAGCATGAGCCTGGTCCGTGAAAGCATCGAGCGGGAATTTGATTTGGCATAATCCAACAGAAACGCCCCCGAAACGGCAAGAGCCGCTTCGGGGGCGTTTTTGCTTTTTGCGTCCCCATCATGAAAGCTTGGCGCCCCGCATACATTGTTAGAAAACGAAACGGGAGTCGATCATGTATACCTACGATACCTTAACGGAGGATCTTGCCGCTTTGGCAGATCGCTATTCCTTCCTTACCGTCTCCTCCATCGGGAAAAGCCTCGTGGGGCGGACTCTGCCCCTGGTCACGGTAGGTAAGGGCAAAAAAGGCGTTCTCTACGTGGGAACCCACCACGGCATGGAGTGGATCACCACCGTACTGCTCGTGAAATACCTAAAGGAGTATTGCACTGCTATCGAGGAGAAACGGCGCTTCTTCGGCGTGTCGGCCGAATATCTGTTTCATCACCGTACCGTTTCCGTCGTTCCTATGCTGAATCCCGACGGCGTCGAGCTTCAATGTAAGGGCCGGGACCCCGAGAACCCCTTGACCGACCGCCTTGCCGCCATGAGCGGCGGGGATTTTTCCCGTTGGCAGGCCAACGGCCGCGGCGTGGATCTCAACCATAATTATAACGCCGGCTTTGCCGATTATAAGGCCAAGGAGCCGTCCCTCGGCATCTTTGGGGGCGGCCCCACCCGCTTTTCGGGCGCTCATCCCGAATCGGAGCCCGAGACCGCCGCCCTGTGCGCCTTTATCCGGGCCGCCGACGTGGGCCTGCTCCTGGCCCTCCATACCCAAGGCGGCGAGATCTACGCCGATTATAACGGCTATCTGCCCAAGGGTGCCTCGGTCATCGCCCGCCGTATGTCGGCCATGAGCGGTTATCCCGTCGCCACCCCCGAGCCGGCCGCCTGCTTCGGAGGGCTGAAGGACTGGTTCATCCTGGAATATGACCGCCCCGGCTTTACCATCGAGTGTGGCAAGGGTGTCAATCCCCTCCCCGAAAGCGATGCCCCCATCCTCTACGAGACACTCCGCGGCATTCTGCTGACGGCACCGACGTTTATTTAGGGGCGGTGTGTGGAGGGGAACTTCTTGAAAGAAGTTCCCCCCACGCCCCCTTCAAGAACTTTTGACGGCGAAAAACTGCGTTTTTCGCAAGAAAAGGGGAAAAGGAATAAAAATAACAAGCCTTTCCCTTTTGATGAAGGAAAGACTTGTTGAAGATATCTTACCTATATCCTTCCGAAAACGCAGTTTTCGGCCGTCCAAAGTTTTTGAGGATTGTCAAGGAGCTTTTTCCAAAAAGCTCCTTGACCGGGGGCCGGGGCAGCGCCCCGCGTTGCTCCTTGGTAGCCGGGGCGTTGCCCCGTATTTCTCCTATCTGTCGCTGCCGTCGGCGATGCCGCTCAGGATATCGCTGTCGAAGTCCAGCATGGCGGAGAGGATATAGTTTGAGACGTACATTCCCTTGGGGGTAAAGTGCCAGCGGCGGCCGGACTTTTCCATAAAGCCGTGGGAGGCGTACAGATTCAGGTATTTGGCAAAGAGCTTCTCAAAGCTCACGCCGAAGAGAGAGGAGAAGGCATCGGTATCGACGCCCTCGGTAAGGCGCATGCGGAGCATAACGTATTCGCCCAGGCGCTCGGAGGGGTGAACCTCGTAGTCCTCGGAGAGGAGATCGCTGACACTGCCGGGGTATTCCATGGCGCGGACGTAATCCTCGGTGCTGCGGCGGAAGGCAAAGCGGCGGCCTCCGAAATAGGAATGAGCACCGGGGCCGAAGCCCAGATATTCCTCGCAGTTCCAATAGCGGAGGTTATGAAGACACTGCTTACCGGGCTTGGCGAAATTGCTGATCTCGTACTGGGCGTAGCCGGCGTCGGCAAGGAGTCGGATGGCCTCGAAGTACATTTCGCTCTCGGTATCCTCGTCGGGGAGATTGAGGGAATCCTTGCGGTCGGCGAAGGGAGTCCCCTCCTCGATCTTGAGGCCGTAGACCGAGATATGCTCGGGCTCAAGCGCCACGACCTCCTGAAGGGTACGGCGGAAGGAATCAAGGGTCTGTCCGGGGATGCCGTACATGAGATCGACGCTGATATTATGGAAGCCGGCCTTGCGGGCGGCGCAGAAGCTATCGACGAAGTCATCGAAGGTATGGATGCGTCCCAGTGCGGCCAGCTCGTCGTCGTTGGCGCTTTGCAGGCCCATGCTGAGGCGGTTGACACCGGCCCTTCGGAGGCGCTTCAGCTCCGAGAGGGTGACGGTGGCGGGATTGGCCTCCACGGTGATCTCGGCGTCGTTTCGCAGATGGAAGACGTCCTCAATGCCCTCCAGGATCGCGATCAGGCGGTTCACCGGCAGGACGGTAGGGGTCCCGCCTCCGAAAAAGACGGTATCCACGTCATGGGCGGCCGCCGCACGGGCGTAGTCCTCCATATGGAGAAGAAGGGCCTCGGTGTAACGGGAGGCCATGGAGGTATCGGTATCGGAGTGAAAATCGCAATAAGGGCATTTGCTTTGGCAAAAGGGGATATGAAGGTATAACCCCAGCGTTTTTTCCGTCATCATGACATTCCTTTCGGTACGGTGCGGCCGGATGGCGCTGCCGTAATCTACCATAGTATTACTATTATAACACAGAAAAAATCGGGTGACAATAGGTTTGGCTAACAAAAAACACAACGCACGGGGAAAAATCAGGATTCCGTGGTATACCCTTCTTTTCTGGCTCCTCCCCGTGATATGGGAGCCGCGGGCCGCCTGGCTTCTCCCCGTGATCAGCGCGCTGCTCCATGAGATCGGGCACTACGCGGCCGCCTGCGCTCTTGGCGTGGGGGTGGAGAGGATCACGGTCTATCCCTTCGGAGCCGATATGCGGCTTTCGACGGGCCTGCGGTCCTACGGCACCGATCTTGCCGTAGCCGGGGCGGGGGCGGCGGTCAACCTGGCGCTGGCGGCGGCGGGATACGCCGTGGGAAGCGAAGGGGTGATGGCCTGTAATCTGCTTTTGGCGGGGGTGAATCTTCTGCCGGTATCGGGGCTGGACGGCGGGGCTATCCTCCTGTCCCTTGCGGGGCTGCTGGGTGGGAGCGGGGAAAAGCTATTGAAGATCACCTCCTTCTTGTTTCTGTTTATCCTGTGGCTGATCGCCGTTTATATTTTCATGATGACGGACGGCGATCCCTCTCTTTTCGTTTTGGCCTGCGGCCTGTTCGTGTCGGTCTTTTTGAGAGGGCGGGGAAGGGACTAACGGTTGGGAAGAGCGGTGGTGATCCTCCGCCTCACACCGCCGAACCTCGGCGAAACGGGAGGAAACGGGAGCATACGGGAGATTTTGGAGGCAATTTTCGGGAAAACCCCGAATAATCGCGGATAAAGGGAAATAATCCCGGTTTATTAAGAAAATTTTCGAAAACTATTGCAATTTTGCTTATTGTCTGCTACAATGATACCCGTAGGATGGTGCATCCTGCCATATGTCAGCAAACGGTTTGAATAGCCGGTGAAAGGTGGTCGATAAGTGTAAAATGGAAAACGGCGCAGAGAAGATCATTAAACTGGAACAAATCGTCAAATCCTTTGACGGCGAAATGATATTAAAGAGCGTGAATCTGGAGATCGGAGACAAGGAATTCGTGACGTTGCTTGGCCCGTCGGGTTGCGGAAAGACCACGACCCTGCGGATCATCGGCGGTTTTGAGACCCCCGACAGCGGAACCGTCTATTTTGACGGCAAGGCAGTCAACGACGTCCCTCCCTACAAGCGTCCCGTGAACACGGTGTTCCAGAAGTACGCTCTTTTCCCACATTTGAACGTATTTGAGAACATTGCCTTCGGTCCCAAGCTCCACGGTGAAAAGGGCCCGGAGCTGACGAAAAAGGTACTCGAAATGCTGGAGATCGTCAACCTGAAGGGCTTTGAAAAGCGCAGCATCAGCACCCTGTCGGGCGGTCAGCAGCAGCGTGTGGCCATCGCCCGCGCCCTCATCAATCAGCCCCGCGTGCTGCTTCTTGACGAGCCCCTGGGAGCGCTGGATCTGAAGCTCCGCAAGGATATGCAGATCGAGCTGAAGAATATCCAGCAGCGCATGGGCATCACCTTCGTCTACGTCACCCACGATCAGGAGGAGGCCCTCTCCATGTCCGACGTGGTGGTGGTCATGGACAACGGTGAGATCCAGCAGATCGGCACCCCTCAGGACATCTATAACGAGCCGGTGAACGCCTTCGTGGCCGATTTCATCGGGGAGAGTAACATTCTGGACGGCCAAATGCTGGACGATTATTACGTGTCCTTCTCCGGCAAACGCTTCCGCTGTCTTGACGCCGGCTTTGAAAAGAACGAGCCGGTGGACATCGTGGTCCGTCCCGAGGACGTGGACGTGGTGTCGGTGGAGCGGGGTATGCTTACCGGCGTGGTGTCGTCGGTCACCTTCAAGGGCGTCCATTACGAGATCATCGTGGACATCGGCGGCTTCAAGTGGATGATCCAGACCACCGATTACGTGGAGAACGGCGCAGAGATCGGCCTGTATATCGAGCCCGACGCCATTCACGTTATGAAAAAATCGGAATTCTCCGGTATGTTTGGGGATTACTCCACCTTCTCCGAGGAGATGGAGCACCTCTCCGACGTAAACGAAACGGAGGAGGAAGCATGACCGGCGCAGGCGCTCGGCGTAAAGAGGTCAAGAAGACGGTCATCACCTCGTTGCTTAGCCGTTTTGCCGCCGCCCCTCACGTGGTGTGGTCGGTGCTCTTTATCGTCGTGCCGCTGATCTTCGTGGCCTATTACGCCTTTACCGACCGGAACTTTGCCTTCACGATGGAGAATTTCTCCGCCTTCTTTACTCCCAAGTATATGCAGATCCTCGGCCGATCGGTCAAGCTGGCGGTGATCGCCACGCTGGTCTGCCTTTTGATCGGCTATCCGGCGGCCTACTATATCGCCCGCGCCAATGCCAAACGGCAAAAGATCCTCATTATGCTCATCATGCTTCCCATGTGGATGAACTTCCTCATCCGCACCTACGCCTGGATGGTCATTCTGCAGGATACCGGTATCTTCAACTCGGTCATCGGTGCCATCGGCCTCGGGCCGCTGAAGCTGATGTATACCGAGGGGGCTGTCGTGCTGGGCATGGTCTACGACTATTTGCCCTATATGATCATGCCGATCTATTCGGTCATGGTAAAGCTGGACCCCCGCCTGGTGGAGGCGGCCTACGATCTGGGCTGTAACCCCGCGCAGGTCGTCCGCAAGGTGGTCATTCCCCAGAGCATTCCCGGCGTGGTATCGGGGATCATGATGGTCTTCGTGCCTTCTATCTCCACCTTCTATATTTCCCAGAAACTGGGCGGTGGAAACTTCTATCTCATCGGCGACGCCATTGAGACCCAGGTCTATACCGCCAACAACCTCCATATGGCTGCCGCCATTTCCCTGGTGCTGATGGTGATCCTGCTGGCGGGTATGTTCGTCATGAACCGCTTCTCGGACGATAGTGCGGGAGGAGGGCTGATACCATGAAGACGTCGAAATTTGTTTCCCGTGTCTATCTGTTCCTCATTCTGCTTTTCCTTTTTGCCCCCATCTTCGTCCTCATTTTCTTTTCCTTCAACGCAGGGAAGAGCACCTCGGTCTTTGCCGGCTTCTCCTTCCGTTGGTACCGGAACCTCTTTGAGGATGAGGCGGCTCTCACCGCCCTCCGCAATTCGCTTGTGCTGGCGGTGACCTCGGGGGCCATTGCCACGGTGATGGGAACCTTCGCTGCCTACGGTATCAGCCGTATGCGGAGAAAGTATCTCCGCACCGCCGTCATGTCAGTGACCAACATTCCCATGATGAACCCCGATATTATCACCGGTATCTCGCTGATGCTGATGTTCGTCTTCGTGGGTACCATGCTGGGGCTGTCGGAATCGCTGAGCTTCGTCACCATGCTGATCGCTCACGTGACCTTCGGCCTTCCCTACGTCATCATGTCGGTGATGCCGAAATTCAATCAAATGGACAAGTCCATGCCGGAGGCGGCGTTGGACCTGGGGTGTACCCCCCTCCAGTCCTTTTTTAAGGTGGAGCTGCCCGAGATCATGCCCGGCGTTATGACCGGTGGTATCATGGCCTTCACCATGTCCCTTGACGATTTCGTCATCAGCTTGTTTACCAAGGGCAGCAGCTTCCAGACCCTGCCCCTGTATATCTACGGTATGACCAAGAAATCGGTCAGCCCCAAGATCTACGCCCTTGCCACCATCATCTTCTTCGCCATTCTGATCCTCCTTCTGGTGACGAATTTCATCAGCGCCAAGGACGAAAAGACACAGGCGAAGCTGAATCGATCCCTCCGTCGGGCCGATGGGCAGACGAAGTGATCGCTCATTTACCTTGGAAAGGAACCCTGCCATGAAAAAAGCTTGGATTGCGGCGCTTCTTGCCGTGTTGCTTGCCGCTGCTCCCTTGGCCCTGTCGGGATGCAGCGACTCCGATACCATCGTGCTGAACGTCTATAACTGGGGAGAGTACATCTCCACCGGAGAAGAGGGTACCTACGATACCAACGCGGAATTTGAGGATTGGTATTTTGAGACCTACGGTCAGAAGGTGCGGGTGAATTACAGCACCTACGAATCCAATGAGAGTCTCCGCTCCCAACTGGAGCTTGGCACCGCCAACTACGACGTCATCGTTCCCTCCGACTATATGATCGATTATTTCATCCAGAAGGATATGCTGGCCGAGCTGAACTTTGACAACATTCCCGCCTACGAGAATATCAGTCAGACCTACCGCGGCCTCTATTACGATCCCGATAATAAGTATACCGTTCCCTACACCTACGGTGTCGTCGGCATTATCTACGACGCCAACGAGGTGGATCCCGCCGACGTGACCGGCTGGGAGGTCATGTGGAATTCCAAGTATAGCGGTGAGATCCTCCAGTTCCGTAACCCCCGCGACGCCTTCGGCACCGCCATGTATATGCTGGATATCGACGTCAATACGACAGAGAAGGCCGATTGGGACCGCGCCAAGGATAAGATCATCGAGCAGGCCCCCCTCCGCAAGATGCTGGTCATGGACGAGATCTTCAATATGATGGAGATGGGTGAGGCAGCCGTGGGTGCCTACTATGCCGGTGACTATTTCACTATGCTGGATAACCAGGCCGAAAACGTGGATCTCCGCTTCTTCACGCCCGAGCGCACCAACGTCTTCGTCGATGCCATGTGCGTGCTAAAGACCTCTAAGCATAAGGACGTGGCCGAGGCCTATATCAACTTCATGCTCATGGAGGACGCCGCCGTGGCCAACTCCCTGACCCATTGGTATGCCTCCCCCAATACCGCCGTGCTGAATAGCCAAGCCTATAAGGCCGAGCTGGGTGAGGAGGCCTACGCCGTCCTCTATCCCGAGAGCTACGATTTCCATGCCAATTATGAGAAGTACGCTTACCGTAGTCTGGATACCGAAACGCTGGACTATATGACCGCCCTTTGGGAAAACGTTTTGATTAACTAATGGATCCGTGGGGGTGACTTCTTGAAAGAAGTCACCCCCACACCCCCTTCAAGAACCTTGATTGGCCCCAAACTTCGTTTGGGGCAGAATATGTAAGACATAACGAAAAGGCCTTCTTGCGGCACATGCCGTCAGAAAGCCTTTTTTATTTGTTTATTGCCACGCCATTTGCCGAAAACGCCGTTTTCGGCCGACAAAAGTTTTTGGGGTGCAGGGGGATTTTTTCAAAAATCCCCCTTGCCGGGGTATGGGGCGGCGCCCCATACGATCGTTCTCTTAATACAAAGGATACTTCTTGCAGATCTTGGCCACCTCGGCGCGGACGTAGTCGGCCGAGTTCTCAAAGTCGGAGGCCACCAGCTTGATCAGCTTACCGATGGTCACCATATCCTCCTCCTTCAGGCCGCGGGTGGTAGCGGCGGGGGTGCCGATACGGACACCGCTGGTGATGAAGGGGCTCTGGGGATCGTTGGGAATGGCGTTCTTGTTGACGGTAATATGAACGGCGTCAAGGCGATGCTCCATCTCCTTACCGGTGACGTTAAACTTGCGAAGGTCAACCAGCATCAGGTGGTTATCGGTACCGCCGGAGACGAGGTCGAAGCCCTCGGCCACGAGGGTATCGGCCAAAGCCTTGGCGTTCTTGACGATCTGCTCCTGATAGGCCTTAAATTCCGGCTTCAGGGCCTCGCCGAAGCAAACGGCCTTGGCGGCGATGATGTGAAGCAGGGGGCCGCCCTGGATGCCCGGGAAGATGGCCTTATCGATCTTCTTGGCCAGCTCCTCGCGGCAGAGGATCAGGCCGCCGCGGGGGCCGCGGAGGGTCTTATGAGTGGTGGTGGTCACCACGTCGGCGTAGGGGATGGGGGAGGGATGGAGCCCGGCGGCCACAAGGCCGGCGATGTGGGCCATGTCCACCATGAGGTAAGCGCCGCACTTCTTGGCGATCTGTCCCATACGCTCGAAGTCGATGACGCGGGGGTAGGCGGAGGCGCCGGCAACGATGAGCTTGGGCTTGACCTCCATGGCCTGGGCCTCCAGCTTATCGTAATCAATAACGTGGGTGTCGCCCTCCACGCCGTAGGAGACGAAGTTGTAGTAAAGACCGGAGAGATTCACAGGGCTTCCGTGGGTGAGGTGACCGCCGTCGGCCAGGCTCATGCCCATAACGGTATCCCCTGCCTGCAGGAGAGCCACGTAGACGGCCGTGTTTGCCTGAGAGCCGCTGTGGGGCTGGACGTTGGCGTGCTCGGCACCGAAGAGCTTCTTGGCACGCTCACGGGCAATGTCCTCCACCACGTCCACCTTTTCACAGCCGCCGTAGTAGCGTCTGCCGGGATAGCCCTCGGCGTACTTGTTGGTGAGAATGGTGCCGGCCGCCGCCATAACGGCGGGGGAGACAAAGTTTTCGGAGGCGATCAGCTCGATACCGTCGCATTGACGCTGATACTCCGCCTGAATGGCAAGACCGACTTCCTCGTCCTGCTCGGTCAGATAGCGAAGGGTTTCTTCTACCATGATAAATCCTCTCGTTTCACAGTAATTTCAATAATGCTTTATTATAGCACAGTCTGTCGGAAATTGCAATAGCTTTGCCCGTTTTCATTGAGGAAAATTCCGTTTGGCCTCACTTTTTCCGAAGGCGCTCGGCCAGCTCTCGGTCGGGGGTGACGTAGGCGGAATAGTTGTTTGAAAAGGTCACAAAGCCGGGCTTTCCGGCCGGGGGCTTTTTCAGGTTGCGGACGCGGGTATAATCCACCGTCACCTTCTGGCCGGCGGGGGCCTTGGAGTAGACGGCGGCGACGGTGGCGGCCTCGGTGAAATCCAGGGCATCGGGCTCGGCACCGTCGCAGAAGAGAACGGCGTGGGAGCCGGGGTAGTCCTTGATGTGGAACCAGATGTCACCCTTGCCGGCCAGCTTATGGGTGATGTAGTCGTTCTGACTGTTGTTCTTTCCTACCAGGAGCCGCCAGCCCCCCGAGGTGGTAAACTCTAGAGGCTTGGGGGCGGGGAGCTTGGCGGCGGTGTAGTGCTTCATACGGGAGGCGTAGCCCGACTCGTAGAGCTCACGGCGGATCTCCGACAGGTCGTTTTCGGTCTCGGCCTTGGTCAGGGCATCGAAGACGGTGTCAAGATACCGAAGCTCCTCCCTGGCCTTGGCCATCTGCTCGGTCAGGTGCAGCTCGGCGGACTTGCATTTGTTGTACTTTTTATAGTACCGCTGGGCATTCTGGGCAGGGGCGAGGCGGGAGTCCATGGGAATCGTGACGGTAGGACAGGCCTCGTCGAAGTAATCGGTGACGGTGGCCTCGGTCATGCCCCGCGTGAGGCGGTAGATGTTGGCAGTAATGAGGTCACCCGCCTTCTTGAAGGACTCTTTTTCCCGACAGGCGTCAAGGTCGGCCTCCTGAACGGCCAGCTTTTTAGTCAAGCGGCCTTCGGCGGCGGTAAGCAGTCGAAGCACGTCGGAGGCACGCTGGCGGATCCGTTCGTTTCGGCTTCTCTCCGAGAAGAAGGTCTCAATGAGGCGGCTGAAGCTCTCCTCCATCCGCGTGGTGGCGGTGTTGCCGTATTGGGCAATGGGAAGAAAGGCGTATTCCAGGGGCGTGCCGTCGGGCTTCAGGAGCAGGGTGGGGGTAAAATCCCCCTCCCGCACACGGCGGACGACCTCCGAGAAGAAGCGCCACAGCCCCTCGTTTTCCCCATCGGCCAGATGCACGATCTCTCGGGCCACAAGGGGCGACAGGCCCGCGTAGCGGGACATGAGGAACTTGCCAGCCGGCAGGCCCGATGCGGTCAGCGCCGCAAAAAAGCCCTCCCGCGTCTCGTCAAGAGGCGAGATCTTGCCCTCTTGGGCAGGAGGCGGGGTGTAGGGGATGCCCGGCAGAATGGGACGCTTGCTCCCTCCTGACAGATCCTGGGTGTGAACGGCGGCCAATACCCGTTTGTCGGCGTCGCAGAAGATCAGGTTGCTGAACTTGCCCATGATCTCGGCGAAAATGTATTTTTTCGACAGGAAGCCCATCTCGTCGCGGCCCTCGAATTCAAATTCCGCCGCCCGCTCGAAGCCGAGCTGACGCACCGAGGTGATCCGTGCGCCGCTTAAATGCTTCCGCAGCAGCATACAGAACATGGGAGGCACCTTGGGGTTGTCAAATTCGGGATCGCAGAAGCACATCCGCGGATTGGAGGTGCCCGCGTCGATCAGAAGCCGCAGGGTCTGTCCTTTTCCCTCACCGCTTCTCTCGCCCCGCAGAACCAGTAAGACCGATTCCTTTGAGGGCTGGAAGATCTTTTCAATTCGTGCGCCGACGGCGCTTTCGGCGATCTCATGAAGGATCGCCGCCGTAAAGCCAGCATCAAATGCCATAGTTTGGTACCTCGTAGGGCGGGGCGCTGCCCCGAGCCCCGCGAGGAAAACTTCTTGTAAGAAGTTTTCCTCGACCTTTCAAGAACTTTTCATAGCGAAAAACTGCGTTTTTCGCAGAATGTGTCGTTACCCCATAATTCCTTGCCGAAGCCAACGGCTTCGGCCGTTCAAGGTTTTTGGGGTTCCAAGGGGGCTTTTTACAAAAAGCCCCCATTGGCCGGGTACGGGGCAGAGCCCCGCCTATCCTTCGTCCTCTTCCCTCCAAGCCACCACGCGGAGCTCTCTGGTTGATGGGAGGAAGCCCACCTTTTCGGCCACGCGGCGGGAGGGGAGGTTGTCGTCCTCGGCGATATAGGTCATCGTGACGCCGGGGTCCAAAAGATAATAGGCCAAAGCCGCCACGTTGGAGGCGGCGTAGCCCTTCCCCCCGTGGCCCTCGGCTGTCTCCACACCAATGTCGATGACGACGTCATCCTCCGCGTGAGGATTCTCGGAGGCGGCCGACAGGATCCTGCCGTCCTCCACGGTGCCGAAGCAGAGGAGGCCTTCCCCCAAGGGGTCTGGCTGGCAGTCGGTCAGATTCTCATAGCCGTGGTCGGGCATCAGGGCCTCGGTGGAGGGGAGGATCACACGGCGGTTCACCTGCTGACGGTCGGTGAGGTGATAGACGGTAGAGGTTGCCACCTCGGCCTCGTAGCCCCACGCAGCAAGGCGGTCGGCTAATCGGGTGAGGACGACAGTCGCCGTTTTCGTGGTGAACAGCTCCTCGGCGGGCAGGGCGTCAAGATAGGACGCCACGTCCTCCGTCTCGGGAAAGGCCGTGACGGTACGGTTGCCGTCGGCGGTCAGCGTTACCCCCACGGGGAACAGCATATCGAACCCCTCGGTCAGGGGGGTATTGTCGTCAAAAATGACCATGTAAGCTCCTTTGGCACCAAAACGGCGTGTTATCCTTCTTATTATAGCATTTTTTGGCCCATTCGTCAACGATAAATTGGGACTTGACAAATACCCCCACGGGGTATATAATGAAAAGGAAAAGAAAAAAGAGGAGGTGTCAGATGGACGAACGTTGCTGTCATAAGATCAAAAAGCGCTCCGAGGAGGAACGACGGAAGCTCGTCAACCGGCTGAGCCGGATCGAGGGGCAGATCCGCGGGGTGCGGGGCATGGTGGAGCAGGATGCCTACTGTACCGACGTGCTGACCCAGGCCTCGGCGGTGCGGGCGGCGCTGGACGCCTTTATGCGGGAGCTCCTCAGCGAGCATATCCGCACCTGTGTGACCGACGACCTGCGGTCGGGCAAGGAGGAAACCGCCGAGGAGCTGATCGAAACCTTAAAGCGCATGATGTGAGGACGACGATGAAACAATACGACGTGACGGGCATGAGCTGTGCCGCCTGCTCGGCCCGTGTGGAAAAGGCGGTCATGGGGGTGGAGGGCGTCACGTCCTGCGCGGTCAGCCTGCTGACCAATACCATGGGCGTGGAGGGAAGCGCTTCCCCCGAGGCCGTGGTGGCGGCAGTGGAACGGGCGGGCTACGGCGCCTCCCTCAAGGACGCAGAACAGGCCGCGCCCCGAGGGGAGGATGCGCTGACAGACCGAGAAAGCCCTCGGGTCCTGGGGCGGCTGATCGCCTCCCTCCTGTTATTGGTGCCGCTGATGTACCTGTCCATGGGGCATATGCTGGGTCTGCCGGACCTGCCGTTTTTGGCGGAGAACCCTCTGGCGGTCGGCCTTGCACAGATGCTGCTGGCCGGCATGGTGCTGGTCATCAATCAGCGGTTTTTTGTCAGCGGCGTCAAGGGGCTTCTGCACCGCGCACCCAACATGGACACCCTGGTGGCCATGGGCGCGGCGGCGGCCTTTGGGTACGGCGCGGCCGTTCTCTTTCGGATGACGGCGGCGGAAAATCCCGCCCCCCTGCTCCACGGTCTCTACTTTGAATCGGCGGCTATGGTCGTCACCTTGATCACGGTGGGTAAGCTGCTGGAGGCACGCTCCAAGGGGAAGACCACCGACGCCTTGAAGGGCCTCATGGCTCTGGCGCCCCGCACCGCTACCGTGATGCGGGACGGCCGGCCCGTTTCGGTACCGATTGCCGAGGTGCGGGTGGGGGACGTCTTCCTCGTTTACCCCGGTGAATCCGTTCCGGTGGACGGTGAGGTCATCGACGGCGTCAGCGCCGTCAACGAAGCGGCACTGACCGGCGAGAGCTTGCCGGTGGACAAGAGCGCAGGCTCCACCGTCTCGGCGGCCACCGTCAATCTGTCCGGATTCCTTACCTGCCGCGCCACCCGCGTGGGAGAGGACACCACCCTGCAGCAGATCATCAAGACCGTCCGCGAGGCCGCCGCGACCAAGGCTCCCATCGCACGGATTGCCGACCGGGTGTCGGGTGTTTTCGTGCCGGTTGTGATGAGCATTGCTCTCGTGACGGCGGTGGCTTGGCTCCTTGCGGGGCAGGAGGTGGGCTTTGCGATCGCGCGGGGTGTGACGGTGCTGGTGATCAGCTGTCCCTGTGCCTTGGGACTTGCCACGCCGGTAGCCATCATGGTGGGAAGCGGCGTGGGGGCCAAGCGGGGCATCCTGTTTAAGTCCGCTCCTGCCTTGGAAACGGCGGGGCGGGTGAGTATCGTGGCCCTCGACAAAACGGGAACCGTGACCAAGGGAGAGCCCCGTGTGACCGACCTTCTCCCCGCCGAAGACGTGACGGAGGAGGAGCTTCTCACAGCGGCGGCCTCTTTGGAAAGCAAGAGCGAGCATCCCCTGGCTCGCGCCGTCCTCGGCTTGGCCGAGGAACGGGGAATACGGATATGGCAGGCCGAGGATTTTGAGGCTCTCCCCGGCAACGGTCTGCAAGGAACGGTGGACGGTGAGACGGTGACGGGCGGTAAGCTTGCCTTCGTTGAAGCCGTTGCTCTCGTGCCCGATACCGCCAGAGTACGGGCGGAGGCCCTGTCGGAGGAGGGGAAAACGCCTCTCTATTTTGTGGAAAGCGGCCGCTTTCTCGGTGTCATCGCCGTTTCCGACGTCATCAAGGAGGACAGCGCCGAGGCCGTCAAAGAGCTGCAAGATATGGGCATCCGCGTGGTCATGCTGACCGGCGATAACGAAAAGACCGCCCGGGCCATCGGACGGCAGGTCGGCATATCGGAGATCATCGCCGGCGTTCTGCCCGGGGGTAAGGCCGAGGCCGTCCGTTCCCTGAAGCAAAGCGGTAAGGTGGCCATGGTGGGAGACGGCATCAACGATGCCCCCGCCTTGACTGAGGCCGACCTGGGCGTCGCCATTGGGGCAGGCGCCGACATCGCCATCGATGCCGCCGACGTGGTGCTGATGCAGAACCGTCTGTCCGATGTACCCGCCGCCATTCGGCTGGGTCGGGCTACGCTGCGGAACATCCGTCAAAATCTATTCTGGGCCTTCTTCTACAACGCCATCGGGATTCCCCTGGCGGCCGGCGTCTTTATTGCCGCCCTCGGGTGGGAGCTGAATCCCATGTTCGGAGCCGCTGCCATGAGCTTGTCCTCCTTCTGCGTTGTGAGCAATGCCCTGCGGCTGAATTTTATCAAGCTCCGCCCCGTGAAGGGCGATAAGCATACAACATCCAATTTCATTTCAAAGGAGACCGAACCCATGACGAAAACCCTGTATATTGAAGGCATGATGTGCCCCCACTGCGAGGCCCACGTGAAGAAGGCCCTGGAGGCCCTGGACGGCGTGGCCGAGGCGGTTGCCAGCCACAAGGACGGCACCGCCGTCGTAACCCTGACCTCTGACGTGAGCGATGCCCTCTTAAAGAAGACCGTCGAGGATCAGGGGTATACGGTAAAGTAAGAAGCATTGCGGGGCTCCGCCCCGCGCTCTGTGAGTTTTTGGAGCGCCGTCCCAAGCCCCGCACGGGGAAATCCTCCAGGGCGCGTGGGGAATGTCGGTATCCTAACACACCACGCGGGAAACGCTGTTTCCCGCCAATCAAAGTTCTTGAAAGGGGTGTGGGGAAAACTTCTTACAAGAAGTTTTCCTCCACAAAAACATATGACGATTTTAGAAATTCTTGCCTATTGCGATCATACCCTACTGTCCCAGACGGCGACCTGGGAGGAAATCAAGGCTGTCTGTGACGACGGCATGACCTACAAGACCGCCTCGGTCTGCATCCCGGCCTCCTATGTGAAGCAGGCAAAGGATTACGTGGGCGACCGCCTGGCCATCTGCACCGTCATCGGCTTTCCCAACGGCTACGCCACCACGGCGGCCAAGTGCTTCATGGCCTCGGAGGCGGTGGCAAACGGAGCCGATGAGGTGGACATGGTGGTCAACCTCGGCTGGGTGAAGGAGGGACGCTTTGACGCCGTCCGCGACGAGATCGTCGCCGTGAAGGAGGCTTGTCACGGCAAGCTCTTGAAGGTCATCATCGAGACCTGCCTCCTCACCGACGAGGAGAAGGTCGCCATGTGCCACGCCGTGACCGAGGCCAAGGCCGACTATATCAAGACCTCTACCGGTTTCTCCAAAGGCGGGGCGACCTTCGACGACGTGGCCCTCTTTGCCAAGCACGTTGGCCCCGACGTAAAGATCAAGGCAGCCGGCGGTATCGCTTCTCTTGATGATGCCGAGCGCTTTATTGCCCTCGGCGCCTCCCGACTCGGCACCTCCCGGATCGTGAAGCTGGCCAAGGGGCTGAAGGGAAGCGGGTATTGATGAGTCTTTGGGGCGCTGCCCCAAGCCCCGGTCAAGGAACTTTTTGGAAAAAGTTCCTTGACAATCCTCAAAAACCTTGGACGGCCCGAAACAGGCAGATAATTTGTGAAACAAATTATCTGCGTTTCGGGCGGGAATTGGTCTTGGAAATCAAGAAAAGGATTTCCTTCCGTATCATCGGAGGGAAATCCTTTTTGCTTTTTGTGAAATGCTTTTGCCGAAACCGCAGGTTTCGGCCGATCAACGTTCTTGAAGGGGGGCGGGGGGAACTTCTTTTAAGAAGTTCCCCCCGCATACGCCTCCCTCACTTCTGCATACAAAGCACCATGATGGCCTTTTGGGCGTGGAGGCGGTTTTCGGCCTCGTCGAAGATCTCATCGGCATGGGCCTCGAAGATCTCGGCGGTGATCTCCTCACCCCGATGAGCGGGGAGGCAATGCATGACCATAGCACCGGGATTGGCGGCGGCCATGACGGCGTCGTTGATCTGATAGCCGACGAAGGCATTACGGCGCTCGGCGGCCTCGCCCTCCTGTCCCATGGAGGCCCAGACGTCGGTATAGACGGCGTCGGCACCGGCGGCGGCCTCAAGGACGCTTTCGGTGCAGGTGAAATTACCGGTTGCGGCAGCCCATTCCATAATCGCGGTGTCAGGCTGATGACCCTTCGGGCAGGCAACCGATACCGTCATGCCGGTCTTGATGCCACCGACGATGAGAGAGTTGGCCATATTGTTGCCGTCGCCGATGAAGCAGAGCTTCTTGCCGGCAAGGTCGCCCTTGTGCTCTCTTATGGTTTGCAGGTCAGCCATGACCTGACAGGGATGGCAGTAGTCGGTAAGGCCGTTGATGATCGGAATGTTGCCGTAGGCGGCCAGATCCTCTACCTCCTTTTGGGCAAAGGTGCGGATCATAATACCGTCCAGGTAGCGGGAGAGCACCCGTGCCGTGTCCTCTACCGGCTCGCCGCGGCCGATCTGCAGGTCGCGGGAGGAGAGGAACAGTCCCGTGCCGCCGAGATCGTGGATGCCGACCTCAAAGGATACACGGGTTCTGGTAGAGGATTTGGAGAAGATCATGCCGAGGGTCTGTCCCTCCAGCAGCTTGTGGGGGATGCCGTGCTTGCGCTCGTATTTCAGCTTGTCGGCAAGATCGAGAGCTTCAAAAATTTCTTCGGTACTCCAGTCGGAGAGCTTCAAGAAGTGTTTCATGGTTTTTTTGTGGATGAAAACTTCTTAAAAGAAGTTTTCCCCACACCCCTTTCAAGAACTTTGATACGCCCGAAACAATGTTTCGGGCAGGATGTGACGTGTGATTTTCCCTGCGAAAAACGCAGTTTTTCGCCCTTCAAAGTTCTTGAAGGTCTTGGAAACTTCTTTCAAGAAGTTTCCAAGTAGGGTTCCAAGGGGCAACGCCCCTTGGATTACAGCCGTTCCTCCAAATACTTAACCTGCCGTTCAAAGGACTCGGGGCCGCAGCCGCCGAGAGAATTGCGGCGGGCTACGCAGGTTTCAAGGGAGATGGCGGCATAGAGGTCGGCATCGAACAGCTCATCGGCGGCCTTGTACTCGCCCAAGGGAAGCTCGTCGAGGACGGTGCCGAGGGCAATACAGCGGGCGACCAGCTGCCCTACCGTCTTATAGGCCGAACGGAAGGGGCGGCCCTTACCCACGAGGTAGTCGGCCAGGTCGGTGGCGTTGATGAAGCCCTTTTGGGCGGCGCGGTACATATTCTCGGGAATCGGCTTCATGGTGGCGACCATGGGGATGAAGACGGCGAGGCAATGGTTCACCGTTTCCAGGGCATCGAAGATCGATTCCTTGTCCTCCTGCATATCCTTGTTATAGGCCAGCGGCAGGCCCTTCAGCACCGTGAGGGTACCCATGAGGTCGCCGTAGACCCGTCCCGTCTTGCCTCTTACCAGCTCGGCCATGTCGGGATTCTTCTTTTGGGGCATGATGGAGGAGCCGGTGGTATAGGCGTCGGAAAGCTCCACGAACTTAAATTCCCAAGACGACCAGAGGATGATCTCCTCCGAGAAGCGGGAGAGGTGCGTCATGATGAGGGAGAAGGCGGCCAGCAGCTCCACGCAGTAATCACGGTCGGAGACGCCGTCGATGCTGTTTTCCGAAATGCCGTCGAAGCCCAGCTTCTCGGCGGTAAAGAGACGGTCGGTCTCGTAGGTGGTGCCGGCCAGGGCACAGGAGCCGAGAGGCGACACGTTCATGCGCTTCAGGGCGTCGCGGAGCCGTCCCATATCCCGCTCGAACATCATGCCGTAGGCCAGCAGATGATGGGCGAAGGTGATGGGCTGTGCCCGCTGGAGATGGGTGTAGCCGGGCATGATGACGTCTCGGCCGGCCTTGGCTTGGGCGAGTAATACTCCGATCAGCTCGCGAAGCTGGCCGAGAATTGTCTCGGTCTCGTCCCGCAGGTACAGCCGCAGGTCAACGGCTACCTGGTCGTTACGGCTTCTGGCCGTGTGGAGCTTCTTGCCTACGTCGCCGATGCGTGCCGTCAGCTCGGCCTCTACGAACATATGGATGTCCTCGGCCGCAGGATCGAAGGGGAGCTTGCCCGCGACGATGTCGTCGAGGATGCCGCCCAGCCCCTCGGTGATGGCCTCGCATTCGGCGGCGGTCAGAATCCCGCACTTGGCCAGCATGGCCGCGTGAGCCATGCTGCCCCGAATGTCCTGTTTATACATCTTACTGTCAAAGCCGATGGATGAATTGAAATCGTCGGCGATCGCGTCGGTCTTGGCCGCCGTGACGCCTTCCCACATTTTTGCCATAGTAAACTCCTAACAGGGGAGGGGTGGGCCCAAGGGCTCTGCCCTTGGGAATCCCGCCAAGGGGGCTTTTTGGAAAAAGCCCCCTTGGAACCCCAAAAACTTTGATTGGCGAAACACGGCGTGTTTCGCGAACAGGCATAAAATACAAGTTGCCGAAAACGCAGTTTTCGGCTTTTTAAGGTTTTTGAAAGGGGTGTGGGGAAAACTTTTTTCAAAAAGTTTTCCCCGACCCACTCGTGTTCTTACTTATTCTTCTCGTTCACCTGAGCCTGAACCTTGATGGGTAGGCCGAAGAGGTTGATGAAGCCGGTAGCGTCGGCCTGGTTATAGACATGATCCTCACCGAAGGTAGCGATCTCCTCGGAGTAGAGGGACCAATCGGACCAAGCGCCGGCCTTGATGATGTTGCCCTTATAGAGCTTCAGCTTCACCTTACCGGTGACGTGCTCCTGGGTCTTATCCACGAAGGCCGAGAGAGCCTGGCGGAGGGGGGTGAACCACTGGCCGTTATAGACGAGATCGGCAAAGGTGACGGCCAGCTCCTGCTTTTTATGGGCGGTCATCTTATCGAGGCAGAGGGTCTCCAGATAGTTATGAGCAAAGTAGAGGATCTCACCGCCGGGAGTCTCGTAGACGCCGCGGCATTTCATGCCGACCAGACGGTTCTCCACGATGTCAAGAAGGCCGATGCCGTTCTTGCCGCCCAGCTCGTTGAGCTTGAGGATGATGTTCTTGGCGGACATCTTCTCGCCGTCGATGGCCACCGGGACGCCCTGCTCAAAGTCGAGGGTAACGTAGGTGGGAACGTCGGGGGCCTTCTCCGGGGAGATACCCATCTCGAGGAAGCCTTCCTTATTGTAGAGAGGCTCGTTGCCGGCATCCTCCAGATCCATGCCCTCGTGAGAGAGGTGCCAGAGGTTCTTATCCTTACTGTAATTGGTCTCGCGGTTGATCTTCAGAGGTACGTTGTGGGCCTCGGCGTAGTCGATCTCCTCCTCGCGGGACTTGATGTCCCACTCACGCCAGGGGGCGATGATGGGCATATCGGGGCAGAAGTGCTTCAGGGTCAGCTCAAAGCGTACCTGGTCGTTGCCCTTGCCGGTACAGCCGTGGCAGATGGCGTCGGCCTTTTCCTTGATGGCGATCTCGGCCAGGCCCTTGGCGATACAGGGACGGGCGTGAGAGGTGCCAAGGAGGTACTCCTCGTACTTGGCTCCCGCCTTCACGCAGGGGATGATGTAGTTATCCACGTAGTCGTCGGTGAGGTCGAGGACGTAGAGCTTGGAGGCGCCGGTCTTGATGGCCTTTTCCTCAAGGCCCTCCAGCTCGTCAGCCTGACCCACGTTACCGGAGACGGCGATGACCTCGCAGTTGTTATAGTTTTCCTTCAGCCACGGAATGATGATGGAGGTATCCAGGCCTCCCGAGTAGGCAAGAACGACTTTTTTGATCTGAGACTTATCCATGATGGCGTATCCTTTCGTTTTTCAACGGGTATGGTTGAGTTGTATGCATAATTATACACCATCGTTGCATAAAAAGCAAGGGTTTTTTGGCTTTTTTTGTATTTTTTATGTTTTATACAGGCCTTACGGCCCAAATGCCGAAGAATGTGTGCAAAATGAGGAGGATTCGGGGCGGGAGAACCGAAAATCCCGCTTCGCCCCGCGGGGAGGTGGCTGAAATCTTCACGAAATTTTGGCGGTTTTTCTTGACAAATGAATAAAACTTTGCTATCATCAACCGTAGCGCTATCCCGATTATATCATAAATATATCACGATATTCGGAGGTCAGATCATGAAAACCCGCATTTCAAGAATCCTCGCAGCGCTTCTCCTTTTCGCCATGCTCCTTTGCACAGTATCCTGCAGCTCGGCAAGCAACAACGGCGCGGACGGCTCCCAGTCCTTGTCGGGGGACGTTACCCCGCAGCAAAGTGAGATCAAGAACGTGATCCTCATCATCGGCGACGGCATGGGGCCGGAGCACATTGCCGCCGGTCAGCTCTACACCGGCAAGACCTTTGCCTTCACGGGCTGGCAGTCTACCGGCGTGAACACCGACGCGGTGGGAACCATCGGTAAGGGCCCGGTGCTCACCGATTCCGCCGCGGCCGGCACCGCCATGGCCACCGGTAAGCTGACTGCCACTTCCTACGTCGGAAAAGACCATCTGGGCAAGGACGTCACCACTATCCTGGACCTGGCTTCTCAGTTGGGCAAATCCACCGGCGTCGTGACCACCGATACCCTCTTCGGCGCAACCCCTGCCGCCTTTTCGGCTCATACCAATAACCGCAATAACTCGGTGGAGATCGTGACCTCCCAGCTGACGTCGGGCGTAGATCTGCTCTGCGGCTCTAGGGACACCCTCTGCACCTCCCGCCAAAGCGAGATCGAAGCGGCGGGCTATACCTACTGTGACGATTTCAAGACGGTGGACGGCACCATGTCGGCCGACAAGACCTACTGGCAGTTCGGCATGGCCGGTACCACGGCTGCCGTTAAGCTGTGCGATGCCGGCGTCAAGGCCCTGAACTACCTCGATCAGGACGAGGACGGCTTTGTGCTGATGATCGAGCAGGCACACGTGGATAAGTATTCCCACAGCAACGACTTCGGCGGTATGGTCGAAAGCGTCAAGAGCCTGAACGATACCGTGGAGGCGGTCATGAGCTGGCTGGGCGATCGGACCGATACGGTGGTCCTCATCACGGCTGACCACGAGACCGGCGGCCTTGCCATCGGCGCTCACGACCGTTACACCAAGTCCTATCAGGGCGGCGCAGAGACGATCTACTACAACTGGTCGTCCACCACCCATACCAACTCCAAGGTCATGCTCTTCGTTTACGGCGTGACGGTGGACTTTTCCTCGTTCAATTATTACGCCTCCCGCCACCTCATCAAAAACACCAACGTATTTGATCTGATGTCCGGGGTCTTGGCGCCTCCCGCAGAAGACTGACCGGGTAAATACCGAGCGCGGCTCGGATCCAATAAAAAGCCGATACGGATCTTCCGTATCGGCTTTTTGTATTTAGGTCGCCCGGAGAGGGGAGGCCTTGGCTGCGGCGGCTTCAATGGCCTCGCGGATGAGGCGGTGGCCCCTGGAATTGGGGTGGATCCCGTCCTCGCAGAGGTAATCGGTGTAGTCCTTGCGGATGAGAAACGCGGAACGGATGTCGATCATTTGGGTGCCGGTGGCGTTACAGACGTCGCAGACGGCGGCGTTGTACATTTCGTGCCAGCGGTAGATATAGATGGAATCGCCTCCCAGCCACTTTAAAATGTTCTCCGCCGACAGGCCGCGGGAGATCCAGCGGAAGTATTTTTTCTCGTCAATGGGTGGCAGGTTGAGCAGCACGGGGATCTTCCCCAGCCTGCGGACCTGTTCGATGGCCTTTTGATAGGTGTCGGTAAAGACCTCGATGGGGGTGCGGGGGGTATGGGCGGCCTCGGGGGCCTCCGAGATCTTTTGCCAGTCGAAGTCACTGTCGTTACCGCCGAATTCCAGCAGGACGTAGTCGGCGGCTTCAATCTTTTCGGTATTCTTCTCCATCAGCTCCATGCCGCGGGTGACGGTGCAGCCGTAACGGGAAAAATTTTCGATGCGGCAGGCTTCGTCCTGCTCCATGAGCTTGACAAAGCTGGTGTCACAGGCAACGTAGCGTTCCTTTTCGGGGTCGTAGACGACACCCTTGCCGATGGAATCGCCAAAAAAGCACAGTTTCATGGGGTTCTCCTTATGAGACGGGGTGGAAGACGTTTGTGATAGTATTGTCCATTTCTGCTCTTGATATTCAAAATTATAACACGCAATATTGAAAACGTCAACATAAAAATTTCGAAATCTTATTTACAAACTTTAAAAAATGTGTTATAATTCTATTAAGATGACCTCTGCCGCTGACGATGTCCTTCGGCGACAGGGAATGCCTTGCTACGAACGGAGAACAGTATGGAACAGATCAAAGACCTGATCGATCGCATGATCGCGCAGACCGACCTCACCTACGACCGCCTTCCCGACATTGACCTGTATATGGACCAGGTCATCGAATACCTGTCGCGGCAGAGCGTGTCCTCCCGGGAGAACGATAAGATCTCCTCGGCCATGATCAACAATTACATTAAGGACGGCCTTCTCCCCCGCGCTACCGATAAGAAGTATTCAAGAGACCATCTCGCCTATCTTCTGATGATCGCGCGGCTGAAGCAGATGCTGTCGGTGAAGGACACCGGCCTGCTGCTGAAGGCCGAGACCGAGGGACGGGACGTGGCGGCCTACTTTAACGGCTTCCAGGCTCTCGTGGCCGATACCGCCCGCTCGGTGGAGGAGTCCCTACCGGCAGACGACGACGGCCTTTCGGCCGTGGCGCTCCGTCTTGCCGTTTCGGGATACGTCAGCCGCATCGTCTGCGAGCTGATCCTCGCCCGTCTTGAGACCAGCGCGGAGGCGGCACAGGAGCCCGACGGGGAGGAGACGTCGGAAAAATCCTGATTCCGTCCGTTTATTCATAAAATAGGGTTGATTTTTTCCGTCTTCTGTATTACAATGAAATGGTATGTAATAAATTCAATATGCGGGGAACCGCATGGAAAGGACAATGAAAATGGCACTTGTTACAACCAAGGACATGTTCCGCAAAGCGTATGAGGGAGGCTACGCCGTCGGCGCCTTCAACATCAACAATATGGAGATCGTGCAGGCGATCACCGAGGCCGCTCAGGAGCTGAACTCTCCCGTGGTGCTTCAGGTCTCTGCCGGCGCAAGAAAGTACGCCAAGCACGCTTACCTCATGGCCCTCGCTGAGGCGGCTGTGAAGGATACCGGTGTCGACGTGGCTCTCCACCTCGACCACGGCGCCGATTTTGAGATCTGCAAGTCCTGCATCGACGGCGGCTTTACCTCCGTTATGATCGACGGCTCTCACCACTCTTATGAGGATAACGTGGCTCTGACCCGCAAGGTCGTGGAGTACGCTCACGCCCGCGGCGTCGTCGTGGAGGGCGAGCTGGGTGTTCTGGCCGGCGTTGAGGACGACGTCGTTGCCGAGCATTCCTCCTACACCCGTCCCGAGGAGGTCGAGGACTTCGTCACCCGTACCGGCGTTGACTCCCTCGCCATCTCCATCGGGACCAGCCACGGCGCTTATAAGTTCACCCCCAAGCAGTGCACCCGCAACGCCGAGGGTATTCTGGTTCCGCCCCCTCTCCGTTTCGATATTCTCGAGGAGATCGAAAAGCGTCTCCCCGGCTTCCCCATCGTGCTCCACGGCGCCTCCTCGGTTCCTCAGGAGTACGTGAAGGAGATCAATGAGCTGGGCGGTCAGCTTCCTGACGCCGTCGGTATTCCCGAGGAGCAGCTCCGTCGCGCCGCTTCCATGGCCGTCTGCAAGATCAACATCGACTCCGATATCCGTCTGGCTATGACCGCCGGTATCCGCCGCGTCTTCAATTCCAACCCCGCCGCCTTCGACCCCAGAGAGTACCTCAAGGTCGCTCGCGCCGAGGTGAAGAAGATGGTCGCTCACAAGATCAAGGACGTTCTCGGCTCCGATAATAAGATGTAAAGAATGGTGCGGGGGCATTGCCCCCGCGCCCCCACAGGGGAACTTTTTGAAAAAAGTTCCCCTGCCCCTCAAAAACTTTGGATGGCCGAAACCTGGGGTTTCGGCAAGGGCAAATATTCGGCGCCTGTCTTGATGCTTCCAAAACGTTTCTCTGCCTAAAACCTTCGTTTCGGGCGGTGGAATGTCTTTGAAGGTACGACCATACGAGTATGTAGCGAAAAACGCAGTTTTTCGCCAATTCTTCTTTGCTTCTTTCTTCTAAAGAAAGAAGCGGGGATCCAAGGGGCAGAGCCCCTTGGGTGATTCCGGAGTTACTTATGAAAATGCAAGCGGAGTTTCGGGTGGATACCCATGATACCGATCTGAACGGCATTGGCGCCGTGTCGTCGGTCATGCGCTACATGCAAGAAACGGCCAATCTCCAGCACGAGGTCTACGGCCCCACCCTGGACGAGGTGAGAGCCTCGGGCAAGGCCTTCATTCTCAGCCGCGCGGCGGTGGATCTTTACGCACCGCTGTATCCCCAGGATCGGGTCACCGTCAAAACGTGGCTGACGGCCGCCAAGGGCTTCGGCTACTTCCGCAACGCGGTCTTGACGCGGGGAGAAGAAACGGTGGCGGCCATGACCTCCTTTTGGGGCGTGATTGACATTGCCTCCCGCCGTCCCTTGAAGGTCGACGAGGTGGAGCTTGGCTTCACCATGGAGGACGAGGGACTGGAGACACAGTCACCCGCCCGCTTCCGTATGCCGAAGGATCTGGTTCTCACAAGGCTGGGGGAGCGCACCGTCTACTATTCCGACTGCGACCGGAACATCCACATGAACAACACCAACTATCCCCGTGTTTTCTGCGATTTTCTGCCCGATATGACGGGCAAGCGGGTAACGGAATGCTCCATCAACTATATGAATGAGGCGCGGCTGGGAACCACCTTTACCGTTTACGGTGCCGAATACGAGGGCGCTTGGTATTTCCGCACCGAGCTTCCCGACGGCAGAGTCGGCTCCGAGGGGCGATTGGTCCTTACGAATATCTGACGGCGCCTTCGCCGCCTTCCGAACACAAGACGACGCGAAGCGGGCCGATAGCTGCTGCTTCGCGTTTTTCTTTTGCCATGGCATTTCGTATTTTATCTTGACAGGAAAGGGACGCTTATGAGAGAGATCCTTCTCCGTACCGACGGCAGGACGGGCTCAATGGAATATGCCCGTATGCTGGAGCTGGAGCTTCTTGAGCGAGGCGTGACTGCGGCAGAGGATGGGGCACAGGAGCCGGCGGCGATCCTTCTGATCTGCGACGTGGCGGAGGAGGCCATTGCGGAGGAAGCGGGACGGTTGGCCGAGCGGTATGACGCGCCTATCCTTTGCTGCTGTCGGGAGGTTTTGGCATCGCTCCCTTCGGGAGTTGTGGCGGTGGAGCGTCCCATGGACGTGAAGCGATTTTGTGACAGTCTTGTTGCCTCCGTGAAGGAGGGACAAGAGCGCCTTCCCGCTACCCTGATCCCGCCGAAGGAGGAGGGAATCGTCATCGACCGCGACCAGCGGAAGGTTACCTGCCGCGGCGAGACTATCGCGCTGACGGCGCGGGAGTATGATCTGCTTTGTTATCTTGACGATCACCGGGGTCTTGCAGTGAGCCGCGAGGATGCCGCCCGTGAGGTTTGGGGCCTCGGCTACGGCGATACCAACGTGGTGGACGTTTATATTCGATATTTGCGGAAGAAATTGGACGAGCGCTTTGAGGCGAGATATATTCTGACCGTAAGAGGGAAGGGGTATATGCTGCGGGATGAGTGAAACGTTGAATGGGACGCCAAGCTTGGCTGACAAATGAAACCCCAAACAGGAAAAAAGGACACACTATGACACACGGAAAGACACAGGTCGCCGTCGTCGGCGCGGGACACGCGGGGATCGAGGCGGCGTTAGCCACCGCAAGAATGGGGCTGGATACCGTTCTCTTTACCATGAACCTCGACGCCGTGGGCAATATGCCCTGCAATCCCTCCATCGGCGGCACGGGAAAGGGGCATCTGGTTTTTGAGATCGATGCGCTGGGAGGCGAGATGGGGCGGTCGGCCGACTTCGTTACCCTCCAGAGCCGTACCCTGAACACGGGAAAAGGCCCTGCCGTCCGCTCCAAGCGGATCCAGGCCGACCGCATGGCCTATCGGGCCAAAATGAAGCAGGTCATCGAGCAAACCGCAAATCTGCGGCTGGTACAGGCCGAGATCGTCTCGCTTCTCACCGAGGGTGAGGGGGACGAACGACACGTTACGGGGCTTGTGACCTCCCTCGGCACGCCGTGGCAGGCCGAGGCGGTGATCCTCGCCACCGGTACCTATCTTGACAGCCGCGTCATCGTGGGTGAGCACGCCTACGCCTCCGGGCCCGACGGGATGCTTCCCGCCAAGGGGCTTTCGGAGAACCTGCGGGAGCTGGGCATTACCCTCATGCGCTTCAAGACCGGAACTCCCGCCCGCATCCACAAAAAGAGCATTGATCTTTCGGTTTTGGAGCGGCAGGATGGGGAGGAGGTCATCACCCCCTATTCCTTCTATACCGATAAAGCGGCGCTGAACCGCATCGAGCAGATCCCCTGCCATACTGCCTATACCAATGAGGAGACCCACCGCATCATCCGCGAGAATCTCCACCGATCCCCCCTCTATTCGGGGATGATCCAAGGCACGGGCCCCCGCTATTGTCCCAGCATCGAGGACAAGGTGGTGCGCTTTGCCGAAAAAGAGCGCCATCAGCTCTTTGTGGAGCCTACCGGCGCTGATACCGACGAGATGTACCTCCAGGGCTTCTCCTCCTCCCTCCCCGAGGACGTGCAGATGGCTATGCTCCATTCCTTGAAGGGCTTTGAAAAGGCGCAGGTCATGCGTACGGCCTACGCCATTGAATACGACTGCTGCGATCCCACCCAGCTCTACGCGACGCTGGAATTTAAGGCCATCGGCGGCCTTTACGGCGCGGGACAGTTCAACGGTACCTCGGGCTACGAGGAGGCCGCCGCCCAAGGGCTGATTGCGGGCATCAACGCCGCGAAAAAGCTGAAGGGCGAGGCGCCTTTGATCCTCACCCGCGACAGCTCCTACATCGGAACGCTGATCGACGATCTGGTGACCAAAGGAACCAACGAGCCCTACCGCATCATGACCTCCCGTTCGGAATATCGTCTGCTCCTGCGGCAGGATAACGCCGAGGAGCGCCTCATCGGCTACGGCCGCGAGGCAGGGCTGATCTCAGAGGAGCGCTACGCCGCCTTTCTAGCAAGACAGGAGGCCATCGCCACCGAGATCAAGCGGCTGAACAGGACCACCGTGTCCCCCTCCGAGGAGCTGAACGCTCTTTTGACCGAGCTGGGGACGGCACCCCTTACGTCGGGCATGAAGCTGGCCGATCTGCTCCGCCGGCCACAGGTGGCGTACGGTATGTTGGCTCCCTACGATCCCGAACGGCCGTCTCTCCCCGACGAGGTGGTTTATGAAGCCGAGGTGCAGATCAAATACGAGGGCTATATCAAGCGTCAGCTGGCCGAGGCCGCCCGTATGGCGAAATTGGCGGAAAAGAAACTGCCCAAGGATCTCGATTATTCCTCTCTGGAAGGGCTTCGGCTTGAGGCAAGGCAGAAGCTGAACAAGATCAAGCCCGCCGACATCGGACAGGCCTCGCGGATCAGCGGAGTGAGTCCGGCGGATGTGTCGGTGTTGTTGATTTATTTGAAGATGGGGGAATGAGGGGTTCCCTGCGGGGCGGGGGTGTAGATTTCTTCTTAATGCGATTGTTTCTTCTGATCGTTTGTTAGGAAGATAGAATAAGAAGAATGTTTTTCGTTCCTTTCTTGGTCGGCCAAGAAAGGAACCAAAGAAGCCGCCAAGGGGGAAGGGCGGTCAGTCGCGGTCAAAAGCAAGTTTTGACGCGCTCGTTCCGACGCCCTCCCCCCTTCGGGAACCCCCCACCCTCTCCCTAAAAGATATTGCCTAACCTACCAAGGTCAAGCTTGCGGCACTGCGGCCAAGGCTCCTGCTATCGGGGATACTTACAAAAGCCGAAGATGGTTCTGTTAATCTCATTTTCTACGAAACGGGCCGCAGAGATAGCCGCGAGAGGCAACTGCCGGAAGGTGGCCGCCGAGAGTAAACGCCACCGAAAAACATTCCTTTATCCTTCCCCGCGAGCCCCCTTTGTCAAACCGCCGAGCCGGCCGTGCGCTAAACGCGCACAGGCGAGGCGTGAAGCTTCTTCTTTTTGATTCTAAAACTTTTTCTTCAAAGAAGAAGAAAAAGTTTTAGCGCCCTTCTTTGGGCGTCTTTCTTGGGCGCCCAAGAAAGACGCAAAAGAAAATACCAATGTACAGTTACTTTTTTCTAACGACAAGAAAAAAACGAACATTCCACCGAAAAAAAGAAAGAAAAAACCATGAAACAAATCACCTCCTTCACCGTAAACCACGACTACATCACCCCAGGCATCTACATCTCCCGCATTGACGGTGATATCACCACCTTCGACCTCCGCACCAGAACTCCCAACGCCGGCGACTACATGGACAACCTGACCATGCATTCCGTGGAGCATATGCTTGCCACCTTCCTCCGCAATTCCGAGATGGCCGAGTCGGTCATCTACTTCGGCCCTATGGGTTGTCAGACGGGATTCTATCTCCTGACAAGAGACGTGGAGCCCCGGGAGGTGCTTCGGGTATTGAAGGGCTGCCTTGCGGGGATTCTTTCCTACGAAGGCCCCATGTTCGGCTCTACCCGGCAGGAATGCGGCAACTATCGGAATTTGAGCCCGGAAGCCGCTAAAGCCGAATGCGAGCGCTATCTTGCCGTACTGAATGAAAGAGAGGTGGATTTCCGCTATGCAGAATCCGAATAAGCCCATCGGCATCATTGCCGCCATGCAGATCGAGGCCGAGGGGATCCTTGCCAAGATGACCGACGTGACGGCGGAGACCGTCAGCAACATGACCTTTTCCTTCGGTAAGCTGCACGGTATCCCTTGCGTCGTGGCGGTCTGCGGGATCGGCAAGGTCTTTGCCGCCCTTTGCGCCCAGACCATGATCCTCCGCTATCAGCCACGGCTCATTCTCAATACCGGCGTGGCGGGCAGTCTTTCGGAGGAGCTTGCCATCGGGGATATTGCCATTGCCGAAAAGCTGGTACAGCACGATATGGACACCTCGGCCCTGGGGGATCCCGTGGGGCTGATCTCGGGAATCAACGTGGTCTATCTGCCCTGCGATGAGACCGCCTCGGCGCGGCTTGCCGCTTGTGCCGCCTCCCTTGACGGGGTGTCGGTGAAGCGGGGCGTGATTGCCTCTGGGGACAGGTTTATGAGCGACGGTGCCGAAAAACGAAAGATCGCCGACCGCTTTGGGGCCTTGGCCTGCGAAATGGAAGGCGCCGCCATCGGGCAGGTCTGCTACGTCAATCACGTGCCCTGCGCCGTCATGCGTGCCATTTCCGACGGCGGCGACGAGGCGGCCGCTATGGACTACCCCACCTTTGCCAAGATGGCGGCGGAACGGGCCGTTATGGCCATTGATGCCTTCTTTTCTCGGCTTGCTTGAATCGCCGCGAATCGGACACGACAAGGCCAGAAGACATGTCGGACTTTATGACGGTCTATGACGGGCGTCCGGTTAACGCTTTTGGATACGGGATCTCGCGGCGCTTGCCGCCGTGAGGGAATTTTTACCGCTACGCGGTTTTGTAAAGGAACTTCTTCATGAAACAGAATCTACGATGGATGAGGCTGGATAACGCCGCGCTGATCTACCCCGCGGCCCGCCGCCGCAACTGGACCAACGTCTTCCGCATCTCGGTGAGCTTTCGGGATGACGTGGACGCCGGTCTTCTGCAACAGGCGCTGAATAAGGCCGTGGCTCGCTTCCCCTCGGTGGCGGCTCGGTTGCGGACGGGGGTGTTCTGGTATTATCTGGAGCAGATCCCCGAGGTGCCGCAGGTACAGCCCGAGGAGCTGCATCCCCTGAACCGCATGACCTTCCGCAGCATCCGTCGGTGTGCCTTTCGCGTGCTATATTACCGCAATCGGATGGCGGTGGAGCTCTTTCACTCCATTGCCGACGGTACCGGCGGGCTGATCTTTGTGAAATCCCTTGCCGCCGAGTACGTCCGTCTCCGCTACGGCGTCTCGGTGGACAATACCCACGGGGTGCTGGATCTGAACGACGCTCCCCAAAAAGCAGAGCTTGAGGACAGCTTCATGCGGCACGCCTCCCCCGTGGCCTTGAGCCGCAAGGAGGAGATCGCCTATCCCATCACGGGTACCCGGGAGCCCGATCGGTTTCTTCATGTGACCACCGGCATCCTGGACGCCGATGAAGTGCGGAGGCTGGCCAAGTCCTATGGGGCTACCGTGACGGTCTTCCTTGCCGCCGTGATGATGAAGGCGGTCTATGAGATCCAGAACGAGCGGGTCCCCAACCCCAACCGCCGCAAGCCGGTGAAGGTTTTGATCCCCGTCAATCTCCGCAAGCTGTTCGAAAGCGAGACCCTCCGCAATTTTGCCAACTATATCACCCCCGGCATCGATCCCCGCATGGGCGAGTTTTCATTTGAGGAAATGATTTCCGTGATCCACCATCAGATGGGGCTGGAGCTGAATCCCAAACGGATGTCGGCCAAGTTTACCCCCAACGTGCGGGACGCCCGCTCCAAGATCCTGCGGATCATGCCCCTCTTTATCAAGAATTTGGCTATGAAGCTGGTCTACAATCAAGTGGGTGAACGGACGGCCAGCATCTGTATGTCCAATCTCGGCCTCGTGGAGCTGCCCGAGGGCATGACGCCCTTCGTTCAGCGCATCGACTTTATTTTGGGCATCCAGGCCGACTCTCCCTGCAACTGCGGCGTTTGCTCCTACGGCGGGAAGCTGCGCGTCAGCTTTACCCGCGGCATTGCGGAATCGGAGCTGGAGCGGCGCTTCTTTACCGAGCTTCGCAAAATGGGTCTTCACGTACTGGTGGAGAGCAACACCCCTCATACCTGACGAAAGGAATTTGCTTATGTACTGTGTGAAATGCGGCGTCGAGCTGGCCGACAGCGAGAAGGCCTGCCCTCTGTGCGGCACCGAGGTGCTGCTCCCTCATAATCTGAAACGGGATCTGGCCGAGCCCCCCTATCCCCCCTATCCCGGGGCGGTGACCGAGGGCTTCTCCCGCGTGGGCGTCATGACCCTCATTACCTTTCTCTGCCTGATCCCCTTCCTTCTGTGTCTCATCGTAGATTGGAAGATCAACGGGGAGATCGTCTGGTCGGGCTTTGCCTCGGGAGGCATTCTGCTGGGCTATCTGCTGGTCCTTCTGCCCAGCTGGTTCCGCCGTCCCAATCCCGTGATCTTCGTGCCGGTGGATTTTGCGGCCGTCGGACTCTTTCTTGCCTACGTGAATTTCGCCGTGGACGGCAACTGGTTCCTGACCTTCGCCTTTCCGGTGGTGGCGGCGCTCGGCCTATGGCTGACGGCGGTGACCGCCCTTCTCCGTTACGTGCGGGGTGGGAAGCCCTATATTTTGGGCGGGGCCTCCCTGTGCCTCGGAGCGCTGATGTTCCCGCTGGAGATGCTGATCCATTACACCTTCCAGCGTCCTGCGATCCTGCACTGGTCCTATTACCCCGGCGCCGTCTTTTTCCTCTTGGGCGTGTTCCTACTATTGGTGGGGATCATTCGCCCCCTGCGGGAGCATATGCGGCGGAAGCTGTTCTTCTGAGGGCAGGAGGCCTGTTATCAAAAAGAAACCCCGACAGAGACTCTGTCGGGGTTTTCTGCTTTGCGAAATGTTTTTCGGGAGGGTTACTCCCACACGCCGAGGATCTTGGCCTTCTTCCAGTCCACGGTGAGGGCCTTGATGGTCTTGCCCTTTTCGGGCTTGGCCTCGTACTGGCTGATGCAGCCACGGGCGATGAGATACCGAAGGGAATTGGCAACGTCCCGGCGCTTGAGTCCGTTATGGCGGGCTACGGCCTCGACGGTGGCCCAGAAGGTGGGATAGGACTTCTTGGCTTTGTTATCCTGAAGCTGCCGCAGGTTGCCGAGGATCAGACGGTAGACGGCCAGGTCGGGGTCCTCGTTTTTGGGGAGCAGCTCCACCCAGCTGGCGGTGTTTTTGAGCTGCGTGCTCATGCCGCCGCGGATGGCGTAGACCCCCACCTGCTTCCCAAGCTGGGTGATGAGATAATTGGTGACCGAATTAAAGTGACCGTCGCCCGAGAAAAGGATAAAGGTGTTGATCTCGGGAGAGTTGATGGCCTTTTGATAGATGTGGTCCAGCATAATGAAGTCGGTAAAGTCCTTCTTATGGCTTGAGGACGTGTTCTGCGTTTCGATGATATAATTGGAGACCTCGCGGATCCGGGGGATCTCAAGACGGATCGTCGGATTGGAAAAGTCCGCAAAGAAAATGATCTCCTGCAGCTCGTAGGTTTTGGCCAGCTCGTTGCGCCAGGCTTTGATGTCGGGACGGACGTGATGGAGCTTGTCGAGAGAAATAAACCAGTGCTCGTAATCCACGAAGGCGATGGCCTTCGGCCTTCCCGAACCGGCGTGCTTCTTTTTGAACAGTGAGAACATGGGCTTCCTCCTTTCTTGGAATTTGGTATCGTACCATACCGTATATTATACCACGCAAAGGGCGGAAAATCAAGACGGCTGTTCGCTTTTAGGAAAATTTTCCTGTGAGAGGGGAAAACGGGCTCGGCGGCGGGGCTTTTGATAAAAAGGTATTGAAAAAAGCCGCAGAATGGGGTATAATAGAAGGAACGAAGGGAAGGGGGAAGAGCCTGTGGAACAAGAACGGACGAGCAAACGGTTTACCAAGAATGACGGCGGCTTCGTCTGCCGGCATTGCGGCAAAGCGGTGGAGCCGCTGGGATACAGTTCCCGCAACCACTGCCCCTTTTGCCTTTGGTCGCTGCACCTTGACGTCAACCCCGGCGACCGGGCCAGCGATTGCGGCGGCCCGATGGAGCCTGTCAAGGCCGAGCCCGACCCCAAGCGGGGCTATATCATCACCCATCGCTGCACGAAATGCGGTGCGCTTCGGCGGAACAAGTCGGCTCACGAGGCCAAGGTCCAGCCCGACGACCTGCGCAAGCTCATCGCCTTGACGGTGGGACGGCACGAATAAGACCGGAAGGAAAACAGGAGGAAATCGATATGTTTATCAACATCGGAGAAAAGATCCGCCTGCGCCGTGAGGCCAAGGGCGTCAGTCAGGACGAGCTTGCCCAGTATCTCGGCGTGAACTGCAAGGACGTTGTGAAATGGGAAAACGGGGAGATCTATCCCCCCATCGAGCTGATCCCCGTGATCGCCAGCTACTTCGGTACCACCACCGACGAGCTGATGTGCATGGAGCTTTTCGATAACGAGGACAAGATCCGCACCTATACCGACGGCTTCCAGGAAAAGGTGGCGGCAGGAGACATCAAGGGAGGCGTGGAGATCCTCCGGGAAGGCGTTCTGCATTTTCCCGAGGAATACCGTCTGACCTGCCTCTTGATGTACGGGCTGTACCTCCTGTGCGACCGTCCCGCCGCCGTGAAGCATTATTCCGGCGAGATCCTGTCCCTTGGAGAGGACATTCTGGCTCGCTGTACCGAGGACCCCATCCGTCTGGAGGCCAAGCGCCTGCTCTGTCTCCATTATTACGAGGACCTGAACGATACCGAAAAGGCCAGGGAGATCGCCCTGTCCCTGCCGGGCCGTAAGATCTGCCGCGAGGATATGCTCCCCATCATTTCCCAGGGGGAGGCCAAGCTGACGGCCATTCAGGAGAACATTTCCTCTTATACCACCCTCCTGGCCTCCGCCATCACCGCTTACGTGGAGAATAACGCTACCCTCAGCCGTGAGGAAAAGATCGAGTTCTGCGAGACGGCCCGCAGGATCCGTCAGATGATCTATCCCTGCGGGGATATGTTCGGCGGCGCCTATCTTCATATGATGCTGCTGAAGGACCTGGCGGTTCTCTATATGTCGGCCGACCAGCCCGACAAGGCACTGGACTGCCTGCAGGACTGCGCCTCCTGCGCCGCTGACTTTGATGCTCTGCCCAAGTCGATGCCTCACGCTTCGCCGCTGGTCAAGGGCTTGCGCTTCTCCAAGCAGCAGCTTCAGATCCCCTCTAAAAATAAGAAAACGCCGCTTCGCAACATCTTTATTCACGAGATCATGCCGCTGACCTGCTTCGATTCCATTAAATATCATCCCCGCGTTACCGAGATCCTGAAGATTTTTGAATAAACGACGGGGGAGAACGGGCCTCTTACGAGGCCCGTTCTCCTGTTTGTGCGACTTTGGTGACGAATAACGAAAAATTATTTGTCCATTAGAAACATTTTCTTGACTTATGGATCCGTTTGTACTATAATGAGTACATCATTTTGAAAAGGACGGTTTTACATACAATGAAAAAACTGCTTGCACTCCTGATGGTAGCCGCTATGATGGTCGGTTGCCTGGCGCTTACCTCTTGTAAGGATTCCGGCAAATATCAGGTCGGTATCATTCAGCTGGCTCCTCACGACGCGCTGGATGCCGCAACCCAGGGCTTCAAGGATGCCCTTGTCGCTGAACTGGGTGAGGAGAACGTTACCTTCTCCTTCCAGAACGCTCAGGGCGACGCCACCACCTGTACCACCATCGTAAACGACTTCGTTACTAAGAACGTTGACCTGATCATGGCCAACGCTACCGCCGCGCTTCAGGCCGCCGCCAACGCCACCGAGACCATCCCCGTGGTCGGTACCTCCATCACCGCGTACAGCGTAGCCCTTGGCCTTGAAAACTTCAACGGCACCGTCGGCACCAACGTGACCGGCGCCGCCGATCTTGCCAATTTGGAAAAGCAGGCCAAGATGGTCAAGGATCTCTGCCCCGAGGCCCAGACCGTTGCCCTCCTCTACTGCTCCGGCGAGCCCAACTCCGACTATCAGGTGAAGATCGTCAAAGGTCATCTTGAAGATCTTGGTTTTTCTACTGAGCTCTTCCCCTTCACCGACAGTAACGACGTTGCTGCCGTAGCCGCTGCCGCTGCAGCCAAGGATGCTATCTACATTCCCACCGATAACACCGCCGCCTCCTGCACCGGCGCCATCCTCGGTGCCATCGGCGATACGCCTATCATTACCGGTGAGGAAGCCACCTGCAAGGGCTGTGGTATCGCCACCTTGACCATCAGTTATTATGATATGGGTTATGTGGCAGGCAAGATGGCCGCCAAGATCCTCAAGGGTGAAGCTAAGCCTGAGAATATGCCCATCGAGATCGTTCCTGACGATAAGCAGGTCTACAAATACAACGCCGCTCGTTGCGCCGAGCTGAACATCGACGTGGAGGCCCTGAAGACCGCCGGTTACACCGCCATCACGGGCACCGAGGTACAGTAAACAACGAACAATGGAATCGCATCACCGGAGCCGTATGCTTTATGGCTCCGGTGTCTGTCGGTTTTTGAAGGCGCGAGAGCGATATGCTTTTTGCGTCTCGCATAGGAAAGGATATACATAAAATGGATATTATGAATTGGCTGGGAGCTCTTCCCGGCGCCGGGGCACAGGGTATCGTCTGGGGCCTCATGGCGATCGGCGTGTTTGTGACCTACAAGATCCTGGATATTGCCGATCTGACGGTGGACGGCTCTATGGTGACCGGCGCCGCCGTCTGTGCCGTCCTGATCACGGCAGGCGTTAACGTGTGGCTGGCTCTTCTTGCGGCCCTGATCGCCGGTATGCTGGCGGGGCTTCTCACCGGTGTTTTTCACACGGCGCTGGGGATCCCTCCGATCCTGGCGGGTATTCTCACCCAGCTGATGCTGTGGTCGGTCAATCTGAAGATCATGGGACGGGCCAACGTGGCGCTCCCCTCCCGTCAGTTTGATCTGATCCTCAACAACAAAGAGGTCTGGACCACGATCCTGATCCTGGCCGGCTTCTCGGCAGCGTTGATCGCTCTGCTCTACTGGTTCTTCGGCACCGAGCTGGGGGCTTCTCTCCGTGCCACCGGTAACAACCTGAACATGAGCCGTGCACAAGGCATCAACACCAACTTTGCTAAGGTGCTGGGACTCATGATCAGTAACGGCATCGTGGCCCTGTCGGGAGCACTTCTTGCCCAGTATCAGGGCTTCTCGGACATCAACATGGGACGGGGCGCTATCGTCATCGGTCTGGCTGCCGTCATCATCGGTGAGGCACTGATCTCCCACCGTTCGGCCGGCTTTATCGTCCGCCTCCTGTCGGTGATCATCGGCGGCATCATTTACTTCGCCGTCTATCAGACCGTTATCTTCCTGGGTCTTGACGCCGACCTTCTCAAGATGCTCTCGGCCCTTGTGGTGGCCATCTTCCTGGGCTTCCCTTACGTGAAGAAGACCTATTTCAAGAAATCGGCCGGAAAGGGAGGAAAGACGCATGCTTAAGCTTCAGAATATCACCAAGACCTTCAATGCCGGAACCGTCAACGAAAAGGTGGCGCTCTCCGATCTGTCCCTGACGCTGAATCCCGGAGATTTTGTTACCGTCATCGGCGGTAACGGCGCCGGAAAGTCTACCATGCTCAATATGGTGGCGGGCGTTTATCCCGTGGACAGCGGCAACATCCTCATCGACGGGGTGGACGTCACCCGTCTTCCCGAGCACAAGCGTGCCGCCTATATCGGCCGCGTGTTTCAGGACCCCATGATGGGTACCGCCGCCGATATGTGGGTGGAGGAGAATCTGGCCATCGCCGACCGCCGCGGGAAAAAGCGCGGCTTCAAGTGGGCGATCACCAAGAAGGACAAGGCCAAGTATCAGGCGGCTCTTGCCGAGCTGGATCTGGGCCTTGAGACCCGTATGACCACCAAAATGGGATTGCTCTCGGGCGGTCAGCGTCAGGCCATCACCCTCTTGATGGCGACGCTGAAGCGTCCCAAGCTGCTGCTCCTTGACGAGCACACCGCCGCCCTTGACCCCAAGACCGCCGCCAAGGTACTGGAGATCACCGATCGGCTGGTGAAGGAGAACGAGCTGACGGCTCTCATGGTTACTCACAATATGAAGGATGCCATTGCCTACGGCAACCGTCTGATCATGATGAACGCCGGCCGCATCATCCTCGACGTGGCGGGTGAGGAAAAGAAAAACCTCACCATCGAAGCCCTGCTGGCGAAATTCTCGCAGGCAAGCGGCGCCGAGTTTGCAAACGACCGCGCGCTGCTGAATTAAGCATCTTAACCCTCTCCGCCATCGTTGCGGAGAGGGCGTTTTTTTGTGACGGTGTGACCGGAAAGCGGTGGCAGTTTCAGGTCCCCTTTTTGGCGGGAGGCACTCCGCTTTGCGTCATTTCCGTCAAAGCTGCAAAAAAATCGAAAAAACTCTTGACAAGAAGGGAATTTTCGGTATATAATATATGGTAACGTCATTAAAAAGCCAAGGAAAAGGAGTGACATAAATGCTTAGAACATATCAGCCCAAGAAGCTGCAGAGATCGAAAGAGCACGGCTTCCGGAAGAGAATGAGCACCGCCAACGGAAGAAAGGTTCTCAAGAGAAGACGCGCAAAGGGCAGAGCCAGACTGACCCACTGATAAGGGACAGGCTTCACGGTCAGCGTGAAGCGATATCGGCTCACTTTGTGAGAGGTTTTTTGTGAAAGAATTTGCGATAAAAGAGAATCACCTGTTCGTCAAGGCGTATACCAAGGGAAAACGGTATGTGACCCATACCGTGGCGGTCTACGTTCTGCGCGATTACAAGGCGGGCAAGCTTCGCAAGGAGAACCCGCAGAAGGAATTTCTCAACCGCATCGGCTTTACCGCTACCACCAAGCTGGGGAACGCCGTTGTCCGCAACCGCTGTAAGCGGATCCTGCGGGCGGCTTACCGCGGGGTGACGGCGGAGCATCCGATCGGAAAGGGAAACCTCATCGTGATCGCTGCAAGAGAGGGGGCTATTCCCGCGTCCTCCCGACAGGTGCAAAAGGATCTCCTCCGTGCCTTCCGGAAACTGGAGCTGGTCGGAGAAAAGGGCGGACAGGCCTGACGGCTTTTCCCCTTATCGTGTGTTCCGAAAACCATATGGCGGACCGTTCGGTCCGCCATTTTGCGCTACGGCAAAGGAGGCTTGGGAATGAAAACGGTGGTTCTGTGGCTCATCGGTCTGTACCGGCGCTTTCTGTCTCCCCTCAAACGCCCCTGCTGTCGGTTCTACCCCACCTGCTCCCGCTACGCCGTTGAGGCCGTCGAGGAGTGGGGCGTGATCCGCGGCCTGGCTTTAGCGCTTTGGCGCATCCTGCGCTGCAATCCCTTTTGTCGAGGCGGCATCGACAACGTTCCGAAGCGGAGCTCCCGTAAGATGACGGCGGGAAAAATTCAGTATCGTGGCCGCAAGTGAGAAGTCAATTTGGAGGACTTCTCCCCCGTCGGGTCGCTTCCCCGACGACCGTTTCCCTAATGAAAGAAAGGAAGCCTTCGCGTAAGCGGAGGAAGTGATTCCATGAGTTTTTTGAATAAACCCATTGCCTGGCTTCTGGGACTTTGCTATAAGATCGTTCCCAACTATGCCATAGCGCTTCTGTTCTTTGCTTTGATCATGAAGGTGATCCTGTTCCCCTTCAGCATCAAGCAGCAGAAGAATACGGTCAAGCAGGCAACCCTGCGCCCCAAGGAGCAGGCCATCCGCAACCGCTATGCCGGCAGAACCGATAAGGCGACTCAGCAGAAGATGCAGGAAGAGATCCTGAAGCTCTATCAGGAGGAGAACTACAGCCCCATGGGCGGTTGTCTTCCCATGATTCTGCAGTTCGTGATCATCATTGCTCTGTACGGCGTGATCAACAGTCCTCTTCAGTACGTCTGCAACGTGCCCAAGGAAAACGTTACCAATATCGCCATCGAGGCCGCTGAGCTTTACAAGGCCGAGCAGCTGGATACCACCGGCCTGTCCGAAACCACCATCAAGCAGATCCAGGGCATGGCTGATCAGATCGGCAAGGACGGCAGTACCGATAAGGTCAAGAATACTTTTAACTACGATCTGGGACTGGTGAACGTCATTCGACTCAACGGCGTGGAGAAGTTCGTCGGTGACAATATGCTGCCCGAGGGCTTTACCGCCGAGGATCTTCCCGACTTTACCCTGTTTGGCGGTAAAGTGGACCTGTCAGAGACGCCTTCTCTTGATCGGTTCGGTCTGCTGTGGCTGATCCCGCTTCTCACCTTCGTCTTTACCTTCGGCTCCATGAAGCTGACTCGCAAGCTGACCTATCAGCCCGTCCAGGCGGCCGGCGACGCCGCGCTGTCTATGAAGCTGATGGATTTCGTCATGCCCGCCATGTCTACCTTCATTACCTTCTCGGTGCCGGCTGTCATTGCCGTCTACTGGATCTACCAGAACCTGCTGTCCACCGGTCAGCAGCTGGTGCTGAAGCTGATGTACCCCTATCCTACCTTCACCGAGGAGGACTACAAGGCCGCCGAGCGCGAGATGAATAAGGGCTTAAAGCAGTCCAACAAGGCGGCCAAGCGCGCCGCCAAGCGTGCCGCTCACCGCATCGATCTGGACGACGCTGCCGAGACGGCCGATTCCTCTGCCGCCAACGCGGCGTCCAACACCGAGAACGAGGCACCCAAGGCAGGAAAGGGCTCCGATCTGATCCCCCCTGCCGCGTTGAAGGACGAGTCCGATAAGAACGGATCGCTCTAACTCAATCATAAGGATGTGACTACCAATGAAAAAGGAAATTACCGTTACCGGTAAGACCGTCGAAGCCGCTGTGGCTCTTGGCGCCGAGCAGCTCGGTGTCGACGTCTCTGCCGTCAATTACGAGGTGCTGGAGGAGCCCAAGAAGGGCTTTCTCGGCTTCGGTGAGGTGCCTGCCAAGGTGAAGGTGTTCTATACGCCTAGCCCCGAAATGACGGCTCTCACCTTTGTGAGAACCATGATCGCCGATATGGGTATTGAGGCCGAGGCCTCGATCTCCTCCCTGCCCGGTGCCAAGAGAGAGTTCCTCATCACCGTCACCGGCGAGGATGCCAGCGCTCTCATCGGTCACCACGGCGATACCCTGGACTCCCTGCAATATCTGACCAATCTTGCCGCCAATCGCCGCGAGGACGATGAGGCCGGCAACTATACCCGCATTACGGTGGATATTGAAAACTACCGTGCCAAGCGGGAGGATACCCTCCGTAAGCTGGCAAGACGGATGGCCGAAAAGGCCCTTAAGTACCGCCGTAACGTCACCCTGGAGCCCATGAACGCCTATGAGAGACGCATCATTCACTCCGAGGTACAGACCATCGCCGGCGTTACCACCAATTCGGTGGGCGTGGATAACAACCGCCGCGTGGTGATCAGCTGTGACGAGAATAGCCGTCCTGCCAAGCCCCAGACGCCGAAGCAGCCCCCCCGTACCGCCGCTTCCCGTGTGATCCCCAAGAATAAGATCCAGAAGCGTGCCCGCTTTGACGATACCCTCCCCGAGTACCATGCCGGCGACGGCTATACCGAGGACGTGGACGCCGAGCCGGTAGAGGACGTCGAGGAAACTGAGGAGATTTAAGGGAATACGCGGGGGCGGTGTCCCTCGGACGGTGATATGGGGCGCTGCCCCATGCCCCGCAAGGGGGACTTCTTTCGAAGAAGTCCCCGGCAGAAAATTTGCAAAGCAAATTATCTGCGACTCCCAAGAACTTTAAACTGCCCCAAACTCCGTTTGGGGCAGTTTTTATATAACAAAAAAGGCCTTCGGTCGGCGGTTGCCGTTCGAAGACCTTTTCTTTGTTTGTCCGTTTCTTGCCGAAAACGCAGTTTTCGGCCATCCAAAGTTTTTGGGGGTGCAGGGGGCTTTTTTTAAAAAGCCCCCTGCCGGGGATTGGGGCAGAGCCCCTATCCGTTATCTTACACAATATGCGTTTTCCCCTCAGCATCACAGCCGGCGGCGTCGATGCCGTACTTGGCGGCACGGCGGTTCTCAAAGAACTTGGTCGCCACCTGCTCGAACAGGGCGAAGGAGAGCACGTCCTCCTCCTGCTCCTCGTAGAGCTTCACCTTCTCGCGGAGAGAGGCCAGCTCGGGCTCGATCAGGTCGGCGGGACGGCAGGTGATGGGCTGCTCGTCCTTCAGGATGGCCTTGGTGAAGGCGGGATCGATGGGGGCGGGCGTTTTGCCGTAATCGCCGTGGATGATGCCGCGGAACTCCTTGGTTACCTGCTTGTAGCGTTCACCGGTGAGGACGTTAAAGACGGCCTGGGTGCCCACGATCTGGGAGGTAGGGGTTACCAGCGGCACGTAGCCGGCATCGGCACGGACCCGCGGGACCTCCTCCAGCACCTCCTGGAGCAGCTCGCTCTTGCCGGCGGCCTTCAGCTGGGACACCAGGTTGGAGAGCATGCCGCCCGGCACCTGATAGAGCAGGGCGTTGACGTCGACCTTCAGCACCTTGGGATCGATGAGGCCGCTTGTCAGGTAACGCTCGCGGATGGGGGCGAAGTAGCGGCTGATCTTGTCCAGCTTGGCAAGATCGAGGCCGGTATCGTATTCGGTACCCTTCAGGGTTGCCACCAGGGCCTCGGTGGGTGCCTGGGAGGTACCCATGGCCAGGGGGGAGATGGCGGTATCGATGATGTCCACGCCCGCCTCAATGGCCTTCAAAAGCGTCATAGAGGCAAGGCCGGAGGTATAGTGGGTATGAAGCTGAATGGGGAGCTTGACCGTCTCCTTCAAGGCCTTGACCAGGTCATAGGCGGCGTAGGGGGTAAGCAGGCCCGACATATCCTTGATGCAGATGGAGTCGGCGCCCATTTCCTCCAGCTCCTTGGCGAAGCGGGCAAAGTATTCGTTTCCGAACACCGGGCCGGTGGTATAGCTGAAGGCCGCCTGGACGTGACCGCCCTCCTTTTTGGTGGCGTTGATCGCGGTCTTCAGGTTGCGGGGATCGTTGACGGCGTCGAAGATGCGGAGAACGTCGATGCCGTTAGCGATGGATTTTTGAACAAAGTATTCCACCACGTCGTCGGCGTAGTGGCGGTAGCCGAGGATGTTCTGCCCACGGAAGAGCATCTGGAGCTTGGTGTTCTTGGCCTTGTCCCTGATCTTGCGCAGACGATCCCACGGATCCTCATTCAGGTAACGGAGGCAGGAATCGAAGGTGGCGCCGCCCCAGGCTTCGAGAGCATAGTAGCCGACCTTGTCCATCTCCTCCACGATGGGGAGCATCTCCTCGGTGGTCATACGGGTAGCGGCGAGGGACTGGTGAGCGTCACGAAGGACGGTTTCGCAAATTTTCACGTTTGGCATAGCGATGGCCTTTCCTTACAGTAATGTTGATGGGGGATCAGAAGCAGGACAGGAACCATCCTGCGGCGACGGCCGAGCCGATGACGCCGGCTACATTGGGG
>SVSM01000008.1 GCA_015064295.1 Oscillospiraceae bacterium
TTGATGGCGATGATATTCTTTTCCGCGTCGATCTTGGCGATGCTGAGATTGAGGACAGTGACCTGCTCGTTACCGTACTGACCGGCCATCTTCTTGTTCTTGAAGATTCTGGCGGGGTCGATAACACCCATAGAGCCGGGCTGACGATGGATCGGACCGGTACCGTGGGTCATTCTGAGGTGGTGGTGGTTCCAACGCTTGATAACACCGGTGTAGCCGTGGCCCTTGGTGATTCCGGTAACGTCGACCTTTTCACCTGCCGCAAAGATGTCGGCGGTGACGGTATCGCCCGTATTGAATCCGGAAACGTCCTCGAGACGGAATTCCTTCAGGTGCTTCTTGCAGGAAACGCCGGCCTTTGCAAAGTGTCCGGCCTCAGCCTTGGTGAGTTTCTTTTCTGCGGTATCGACGAATCCGAGCTGGATCGCATCGTAACCGTCGGTTTCCACGGTCTTCTTCTGGGTGACCGTGCAGGGGCCGGCTTCGATCACCGTAACGGGGATCACGTTGCCGTTTGCATCGAAGATCTGGGTCATACCGATCTTCTTGCCGATAATGCCTTTTTTCATTGTAGTTTCCTCCTGATTTTAGTTATTGGTTGAAGCCCGTAAAAAGCGTACCGTGCTCCAACATGACATAAAACCTCGGGGCCTTGCCCTTTGGGTTCAAGATCTATCCTTTATTAAGGATTACTTGATGTCGATCTGAACGCCGGCGGGGAGCTCCAGACTCATAAGCGCCTCAATGGTCTTCTGAGAGGGCTTGATTATGTCAATGAGTCTTTTGTGAGTTCTGAGTTCAAACTGCTCGCGGCTGTCCTTGTACTTGTGGACGGCGCGAAGAATGGTGATGATTTCCTTTTCGGTGGGAAGCGGAATGGGACCGGACACCGTTGCGCCGTTGCGCTTTGCAGTCTCCACAATCTTCTCCGCTGCCTGATCGATCAGAAAATGATCATAGCTCTTGAGTCTGACTCTGAGGGTTTCCTTTACTGCCACTGTTTTTGCCTCCTTTTTGATATTAGCTGATGCAATTCGAGGGGGCGAAAATCAGAACACTTACCCGGGTGTTTCTTCACTCGGCGTAAATGAAAACCGAAAGCTCCGACCTCCGCGTGCAATCCCGCGGGGCGGACGTTTCGGAAACGCATACCGTGAGTCGTATGCGGGGCCTAAGCCCAAACAGTCCCGATTCTCTGTCGCCCGTTTGTTTGTCCCGGCATTCCTGCCGTCAAGATATCGCAGCCCTTCCGGTTTTCATCGGAAAGACCGGTTTCCTTGGCGGAAAAGATGCCTTGACATCGGACATACTCCACGAAAATTCCCCCGCAGGACTGAATCAAGGTCCGCGGGCAACCTTTCGCTTCAACGCACATCAAGCCTTTCGATTATATCATAACCTTTATAAAAAAGCAAGTATTTTTCTCTCCCATTTCTCGAAAAAAACCAATAATTTACAATTTATTAACAATATTGCCTGCGTTCTTGTCTCTTATTCTTCCGCCCTGCCGTCTTTTTCTTGACTTTCCTTTCGTTTTATGCTATAATTACTCCCATCCAAGCTCTGTAAAGGACGTTACATTATGAAAAAAAGCAACTCTCTCGTCAATGCAAAGAATCTGACGCTTCTGGCACTGATGACCGCCCTCGTCGTGGTCTTTCAGCTGATCGCCGCCTTCATTCCCCTCGGCTTTAATGTTGGCGCCCTCTGTTTGATTCCCATCGTCATCGGCGCCGCTATCCTCGGCCCTTGGGCGGGTGCTTGGCTCGGCTTTGTCTTCGGCGTCGTCATCATTGCCACGGGAGGCGCCGCTTGGTTTTACGGCCTGGTCCATCCCCAATGGCTGGGAATCACCTTCACCGTTTTCGTCGTCCTGCTGAAGGGCTCACTGGCAGGATTTGTTTCAGGTCTTCTTTACCGTCTCCTCGCCAAAAAGAATTCCCTTCTTGCCATCATCACGGCAGCCATCGCCTGCCCCGTTATCAACACTGCCGTCTTTGTCCTTGCCTGCTTTACCGTCTTTTTCCCCGGTATCTCGGGAGCGGCCGCCGGCGCCGGCAAGAGTATCCTCGCCTTCGTCTTCCTTACCCTGATCGGTGTCAACTTCTTCGTTGAGGTGGCCATCAGCGCCGTCCTCTCCCCCGTCGCCCACCGTCTCGTGGCCATTGGCCGCAAGATGCGTCACGACAAGAGCTATATATAATAGGAAGGAAACCTCACGGGGATAGCTGCGGGGCTCCGTCCCGAACCCCTGCCGAAGAACGCTTTGGGGCGTTGCCCCCTGCAGAAGAACACTTTGGGGCGTTGCCCCAACCCCCACAAGAGAAACTTTTTGGAAAAAGTTTCTCTTGACTCTTCAAAAACTTTGAATGGCCGAAAAACTGCGTTTTTCGGCGGGCAGGAAGCCCCTCGATGCTTCAACAACCAAAACAGGCCTCTGCCAAATGGCAGAGGCCTGTTTGATTTTCCAAGAAACGGTGAGCGCACAGTGCTCAACCATTCCTAATTCTTTGCCCCAAACGGAGTTTGGGGCCGACAAAAGTTTTTGGAAATCCAAAAACCTTTTTCCAAAAAGGTTTTTCGGCGGGGTGCGGGGCAGAGCCCCGCGTACCCTTACAGTGCTTCCCTCAACGCTCTCGAAAGCTGATCGGGGCAGGAGGTGGGCTTAAAGCCGCAGCGGATGCCGGCGCAACGGTTCACGATCTCCTCGGCGGGCATGCCCTCCACCAGCTTACCGATGCCCTGGAGGTTACCGTGGCAACCGCCCTCAAACACGACGTTATGGACGCGCTTTTCGTCATCAAGCTCGAAGGTGATCTTGCGGGAGCAGGTACCGCTGGTTGTATAGGTATGTTTCGTCATGGGTATTTTCTTCCTTTATTCTGTGTCAGACTGTGTTTCCTCCGCCAGGCGGCGGTAGGCCTCGCGGACATCGGAGGTGACGTGGCCGTGGCGTCGCAGGAATGCGTAGGTCTTTTCGTCGCGGGTGCCGCCCCGCTTGACGATCCATTTCCGGCAGATCTCGGCAAAATCAATATCCGCAAGCTCTTCCCTGTCCCAATCGAGGGATTCTACCAGCTCGCTCGGGAACTGCTTCAGGCGGAGCTCCTGCCGGATTCGCAGCTTTCCGTAGCCCTTTCCCTCCGCCATAAGGCGGACGGTGCGGTAGAGCATTCGCTCGTCATTTACGTAGCCCTTGGCAACCATGAAGGCTGCCACGTCGTCCACCGTTTCGGCCTTGTAGCCGCGTTCGGTAAGCTTTTGGCGAAGCTGGGCCTCGGTATTATCCTTGAAGCCGATGATGTTGAGCGCCGTTTTCAGCGCCGCTTGATAGGCCTCCTCGGGGGAATCGGGGATCCGGACCGTCTTTTTCCGTCGATTATACATCGAGGTCGAAATCGTCCTCGTCTACGTCCAGGTCGTCCTCGTCGATCTCGGCGGTGACGCCCTCGATGGTCTCGGCAAACTTCACGCGGATTTTTTCCTCCACCTCGGCAAACATCTCGGGGTTGCTTTCCAGGAATTTCAGCGCATTATCGCGTCCCTGTCCAAGACGGGTACCCTCGTAGGAGAACCAGGATCCGCCCTTTTCGATGATGCCCATCTCCACGCCGAGATCCATGATCTCGCCGGACTTATTGATACCCTTGCCGTAGAGAATGTCGAACTCGGCGATCTTGAAGGGAGGCGCCACCTTATTCTTAACGATCTTACACTTGGTACGGCTACCGTAGGATTCGGCGCCGTTCTTCAGGGTTTCGGTACGGCGGATATCGATACGGACCGAGGCGTAGAACTTCAGTGCCGTACCGCCGGTGGTGGTCTCGGGGTTTCCGTACATCACGCCGATCTTCAGACGAAGCTGGTTGATAAAGATGACCACGGCGTTGGACTTGGCAATGGAGCCCGAGAGCTTACGGAGTGCCTGGGACATCAGTCGGGCCTGTACGCCCACCTGAGAGGAGCCCATGTCGCCGTCGATCTCCTGCTGAGGAACGAGGGCTGCCACCGAGTCCACCACGAGGACGTCCACGGCACCCGAGCGAACCAGCGCTTCGGTGATCTCCAGTGCCTGCTCGCCGCTGTCAGGCTGGGAAACCAGCAGATTATCAATGTCGACACCAAGCGCCTTGGCGTAGACGGGATCCAGCGCGTGCTCGGCATCCACGAAGGCCGCCACGCCGCCCTGCTTCTGGGCTTCGGCGGCAATATGCAGCGCGATGGTGGTCTTACCCGAGGATTCGGGGCCGTAGATCTCGACGATACGTCCCCGCGGCACGCCGCCGATGCCCAAGGCAAGGTCCAGCGTCAGGGAGCCGGTAGGGATGGCGCTGACGTTCATGGCAGCGTTTTCACCCAGTCGCATGATGGAGCCGGCACCGTAGGTCTTGGTAATATGAGAAATGGCGACGTCCAGCGCCTTTTTCTTTTCGGCATCTCCCGCCGGCATTTCATTGGTTTTCTTCGGTTTGGTCTGTTTCATGATCGCAATCCTTTCCGATTTTTAGTAGGTCGGGCTGTCCAGCAGCCAGACACCGTTTTCCAGGGTAAGCAGCACCGTCATCACAACGGTATTTCCTTCGCCGTCCCGACAGGTGGCCTCGGTGGCCACGTAGGTAGGCGTCGCCTTTCCCAGCGTCACCGACAGGACCTCCAGCTTGCCGCGGATGTCCTTCACGCTTGCCGCCGTATCGGCCTGCAGCTTTCCGCCGATCTCCTGATAGCGGGGGCTGACGGTCGTATCCAGCATACCGTCCTCGCTCTCGGCCGCAACGCCGATGAAGGCCGACACGTAAACGCCGTCCAGATATCGCTTTGAGTACACCTGCTCGGCCGCCCTCATGATCTGGGCAATGGAGGTATAGCCGCAATCGGTGGCCACGGGCCGATAGGTCACGGTGGCCGGCTTGGTTTCCGGCGGATTCTCTACGGGAAGGCCTTCCCCGAAGAAGATGACGTTCAGTTCATAGGACCGCGGTACCAAATCCTTCAGTACGGCGGTAGCTTCTTCCGGCGTGATCTCAAGATTTTTCTCGGCGCAGGACGTCGAGGCCATCAGAAGCACGGGAAGAAGAAGCAGGATCAAGATTCGCTTCATGTGGGTTCCTTTCGGTTCAGAGAAAGCGGAGCTGTTCGCCCTTGGCGTCCCCCGCCAGGCGGATCACCGGGATCCCCTTTTCTCGGCATAGGATACGGTATTGTAGGTGCCTCCCCGGGAGGCGGTGAGGTAGGCAATACACAGGGCGCTCCGATCCACCATATAGCGGTTTCGCGCCTGCATACATCCCGAAAAATAGGCGTCGTTTACATAGACGGTACGGTCGGCCCGTTCCATCACACGGGAAAAGAGAGCGCGGTCAACCCGCCGCCACTTGTCCATATGGCCCTCGCAGGGGAGAGCCAAGGTAAGAGACAGCTGCGGAAGGGACTGCTTCAGGTTCAGGATGGTCACCGCCGCCGCCAGATCAAAGCCAAGAGCGCCGCCCGCATAGTAGTGGACGATCCCCTTCGCGGCCAGATCGGGAACCAGCCGGGTAATGGCCGCCACAGCATAGCGGAGCTCGTCCTCCGTCATGCTGCGATGTCCCGTAAAACAGGCACTTTGGGCAGGATTGTATGATAGGTCTTCCATCCTCTTCTCCTCCCTGCCGTCTCGGTTCTTACGCCTCTTATTCTATCACATTTCTTTGCAAAAGTCAAACATTTGTTTGTAAATAATTTTCCTCTTGTACGCTGCTCATCGATTCAGCGACAGGGTCACGTGGGGGAGGCCCAGACCCTTGAGAATGCCCGCTTCCCGTCCGCAGGAGGTAAAGAGAAGACATTGCCTTCCCCCTACCGATAGCAGCTTCAGCAGATTGGCAAGCCGCTGGTCATCCAGGCGGGCAAAGCTCTCGTCAAAGATCAGCGGCAGAGCCGATTCGCTCTTGCCGATGAGCTCGGCCAGTGCCATTCGAAGGCTGATATACGCCGCGTCGGAGGTACCGGCGCTCATAAAGCGCTCGTCCTGGGTCATGCGGCCGCCGTTTTCGGTCTCGGGGCGGAAGGTCATGGCAAAGGCACCGTCCACGCCAAGCTCGGCGTATTTGCCGTCGGTGACGGTATCCATCAGGGCACCCGCCGCCTGAGAGAGCTTGGGAGAGATCGATGCACGCACCGTTTCTCCTGCCTCGGCCAGCTTTTCGGAGGCCAGCACGTAGGCGTCGTATTTACCCTTCAGGGTATCCCGCTCGTACTCCAGCGCCGTGATCCTCTCGGAAATGGCAGAGGGAGGGACGGCAGTCGCGGTCAGCTGCGCCAGCCGCACCTCAAACCGCTGACAGTGCTCCCGCTTGGAGCGGATCAGCTCCTTCAAGAGGTCGCGCTTCCGCACCGCCTCTTTGGGCTGGAAGTCCTCGGGGATCGATATCTCCCGTCCGTCGTCCTCCAGCTCGGAGGCGCGCTGCTGGGCCTCCACCTCGGTCTTCATCTGCACGTAGGCCAGTCGGGCCTTTTCCTGCCCGAAGGTAACGCGGCGTTCCTCCTGGATCACCCACGCCAGCTCGTTTAAGGCCTTGGCGGTGGGGATCAGATTCCATTTCCCGCAAAGGTCGTCCAGCATTCGCTTATACTTGCTTCTCTCCTCGCGGGCAGCCGAAAGCTCCTTGCCGATCCGTTCCAGACGGTCCTTAAAAATATCCTCTCGATTGCCGATGATATGAACCATATCCCGCATGGCGGCCGCATAGCGGGAAACCAGAACGAAGCCGCCCACCATACCGCCCATCAGCAGTACGGTGACGATGGCAAAGACGGTACCGGCCCCCTCCTTTGCCGTCATAAACATCAGTGCCGTGCCTAAAGCCGCACAAAGAAAGAGTATACAGCAAAGCACCGCCGCGGCAAGGGCGGTTCCCCGCTTGGCGGACAGCAGGGCCTTCTTCCGTTCCTCCTCGCGGTCAAGCTCCTCCTTTTCGGTTCTGGCCTTCTCGATCTGCAGATTGAGTTTTTGAAGGTCAGCCTCGATCTCCTTGACTCGCGCGTCCCGCCGTCCGATCTCCCCACCGCAGTTTTTCAGGCTTTCCAGATACTCCCCGTCAGGGAAAAAGCCGTTTCGGGTATAGGTTTCCTTATGGGTGACGGCCAGGGAGGTGGCCTCGTGGAAGGCGTCGGCCAATTCCGCCAGCTTTTGATTCTGACGGCGAAGCTCCATGATCTTAAAATCCTCAAGCCGGGCCTCAAGCTCGGCAAAATCCCTCTCCTCGTCGGCCAGCTTCCGCTTCAGCTCGGCGATGCTGCTTTCCAGGGAGAGGATCTCCGCGTTTCCGTCGGTGGCCTCGGCCAGCAGAACCTTCTGAGCGGAGATCTCGTTCTCCAGATCCCAGATCCGCCCGCCCTTTCGGTTTTTATGCAATAGGGCCACGCGAGCGTCGTCCAGACGCTTCAGCGCCTTTTTGACGCTGATGCCCTCGTCTCCCGAGAACAGCAGATTCTCTACAGCCTCAGAGGTAGCGCGTCCGTCGATGCGGCTTCCCGCTGTCTGTCCCACGAAGGCGGTGCTGACAAACAGCCCTGCCGGCACGCCGAGCAAGGCCTCCCCCGGCACCTGTCCCTCAAAGAGACGGCTTCCGGTGTCAAGGTCGTATACGCCGCAGACCTCCTTGGTGCCTGCGACCTTGCGCTCCACACGGTAGCGCTTGTCTTTGTCACAAAGGATCAGGCTCCCCTCCGCCGAGGAGGAGGAAAAGCCGGTATAGCGCTCGCGGTCGGCCTTTCCGTCAAAGCCGTAAAGCACGAAGCGAATAAACTCCGCCACCGTGCTCTTGCCGGATTCGTTGCGCCCCTTCAGCACGTTCAGTCCATCGCTGAGCGTCAGGGTGTAGCCCTGCAGGGCCGCAAATGCCGTGATGTGAATCGACTCAATGTACATACCTTCGGTATCCGTTCTGAATGTATTTGATCAAAAAATTCGTATCGCTCCTTGGTGCCGTATCCGCAGGACGGCGCAGGCACCCGCTCCGAAGACCGCTTCCATAGCCTCTTGATAGGCTTTCACCGCTTCGCGCGGCAGGAAGGCCTGAACAGTACCCGCAAAGCCCCCGCCGTGAAGGCGCCACGCCGCAGGGAGGGGTGTATGCCGTAACGCCCGTTCGGTTACGGCAAGGGCCAGGGAGAGCCCCTGCTCTCTTACGTTTTTTACGGTATAGACGTTCTGCAGCCACATAAAGCTGGAGCGTCCCGAGGCCTCCACTCCGCGGAGAAATCCCACAAGGTCGCCCTCTCTTAAGCAGGCGGCCTGCTTCTCAACCCGCTCGGTCTCATCCAGAAAGTGAAGGGCTCGCAGAATGGCGCGGTCGCCGCAGGTCTTGCGAAGCTCGGCGGCGCGGGCAAGGACCTCATGGCAGGTCAGTCCCCGAAGCACCGTTTGACCGAAGGCCGAAGCGACGGCCTTCATTTCGGCAGGCACCGAGGCGTAGTCCTCGTTCAGGTCGGCGTGGCTGCCGCCGGTATTGGTCATGCAAAGGCAATAGCCCGCCGCCGAAAGGTCAAATTCCAGCTTCTCGATTTTGGCAGAAGCAGGATTTTCAAAATCCATGAAGGAAATGCCTCCCACGGCACAGGCCATCTGATCCATCAGCCCCGAGGGCTTTCCGAAGTATACGTTCTCGGCAAACTGCCCGATCTCGGCAAGAACGGGGGCAGGAATAACGCCGCCGTTTGCCAGATCGTTCAAGATCGCGCCGATCATGACCTCAAAGGCCGCCGAGGAGGAGAGGCCGGAGCCCTTCAAGACCGAGGAGGTGGTGTAGGCGTCAAAGCCGCAGACCTCATATCCCCGCTTGGCAAAGCCGGCGCAGACGCCGGCGATCAACGCTTCGGAGGTGTAATATCTCCCTTCGTCGGGTGCGGTCGGATGACAGCTCACCGCATCGATGGGAAAGCCCTTACTCTTGACGGTCACGGCATCGTCCTTCCGTCCCGAGACCACGGCGATGATATCAAGCTCCACCGCCGCCGCCAGAACGCATCCGCCGTTATGGTCGGTATGGTTTCCCGACAGCTCCGTGCGCCCCGGCACCGAAAACAGGCGTGTCTCCCGTTCCTCACCGTAGAGGGCGGCAAATGCCTTTACCGCCTCGGCATAGCGAGCCGTCTGCTCGGTAACCCGATCGGCGCCGTAAAGTGCGGCAAGGCGATCCTCAAGACCGCCGCTTTGGATGTAGAGAAGCAATTCCTTTGCCTTCACCGTTTTCCCTCCCGTCAGCGTTTTTCGGTAACAGGGGATCGAGTCCCTTCTTATCGCTCCTTCGCCGCAAGCAGGAAGGCCTTGCAGGCCTCCTGACAGGCCGCCTCGTCCACCAGATAGCTGAGGCCGTGGCCGGCGCCCTCCACACTCACGAGTCGCTTGGGTGCCCGGCAGGCGTCGTAATTGCTGATGCTCATGTGATGGGGCACGAAATCATCGGCCATACCGTGGATCAACAGAATGGGGTAGGTCTCGTTCCTTTCCATGGCGTCGGTAGCGGAGACTTCTTTAAGATCAAATCCGGCCACCCGCTTTACGACCCAACGAAACAGGGGCATAAAGGGGTATTTCGGAATGTGCATCGACCGCTTGGCCACGTCGCAGACGATCTCCCAGGGAGAGGTGTAGCCGCAATCGGCCATCACGGCCTTGACGTTTCTCGGAAGATCAAGCTCGGTGGCCATAAGAACCGTGGCGGCTCCCATGGAAATGCCGTCCAGTACGATACCGATCCCGTCGCCGAAGCGGTCCACCAGATACCGACACCAGCTACGGCAATCGTAGCGCTCCTTGACTCCGAAGGTGATCCACTCCCCCTCGCTTTCACCGTGGGCACGCTGGGTCACCAAAAGGACGTTGTATCCCAGGCTGCGGAAAAAGTCCACTGCGCAAACGAAGTCCTTCGGCCCCGAATGAAAGCCGTGCATACAGAGAAGAAAATGGTCGGTGGGCTCGTCGGCATAATACAGCTCGCCCACCAGACGAAGGCCGTCCTCCGACGTCGTCTCCACCGCCTCCGGCGTCAGCGACGCCAGTCTCTTGCGCCCTTCGTTCAGGCGAGCCAAAAGCGCCGGCTGATCCCGCAGGACGTCGTCAATGACGTAGGGTGGGCCGCCCCGCCCGAAGACCTTTTTTGCCATATGGATTAGAAACAGCAGGACGGCAAGAAACAAGACCGCCACTACCAAGGGGATCCACAAGTGCCACATACGGCCCTCCGTGAGCAAATTCTATCATCTTATTATAGCATGCCCCGCCCCTCTTTTCAAGAACAACTTGTAAAATTTTGCAGGGAGGCACTTTCTTGGGGCAAGGCCCTTGCGGGGCGCTGGGGTTTGTGATATAATGGAACAAACGGGGCGAGGGGCTTATCTTGCCGACCGTCCCTTCTCACACCGAAAAGGACCCGATTATGATGTTCGACATTCCTTCTTATGACATGCTGGCAGGAGCGCCTCTTGCGTATTTGGGTGATGCAATTTTAGAGGTCATCACCCGCCGGTATCTGCTCTCCACCGGCATCACCGACGTGGGACGGCTCAACCAAATGGCCCTCTCCTACGTCCGCGCCACCGCCCAGAGCGATGCCGTGGAGCGCATCCTTCCCCACCTCACCGAGGAGGAGACCGCTGTCTTTAAGCGTGGGCGTAATGCCCACGGCATTGCCATCCCCAAGAGTGCCTCAGCCTCCCAGTACCGACGGGCCACCGGCCTTGAGGCCCTCTTCGGTTACCTTTCCCTCCACGGACGGGAGGAACGGATGAAGGAGCTGTTTCTTTTGGGTTTCGTTCCCGAAGCGTAAAAACAGGCGTCTGTTGCTAAGGCAACAGACGCCTGCTTTTATCGTTTGATCACGTACTCCTTCGGCAGATACCTACCGATGTTATCCAACAAAAAGCGGATAAACCGCTTGGCGGCAATGGGAAGCAGATCCTCCCGCTGGAAGGCCACGCCGACAGTACGCCTGACCGGCGTCTCGATGGGCACCGTCTTGATGCGGTAGGCGTCGGCACGGTCCAGCAGCATGGCCGGCAGAATGCTGACACCGATCCCCGTCTCGACCATGGACAAAATGGTATAGTCGTCGTGAATACGGAACTTCACGTTGGGGGACAGCCCCGCCGTCTCGAAGGCGTCCAGCACGGTATTGATGCCTCCCTCCTCCACCACGATCAGCGGCTCCTCCGCCATGGCGGCAAGAGATACCGACGACCTTGCGGCATAGGGATGATCCTCGGCTACGACCGCACGGAATTCGTCTTGTGCAAAGGGCAGTATCGTGAGTCCCGCCGCTGCCGCGGGATAGAGAAAGCCGAAATCGATGAGCCCCCCGCGGATCCGCTCGGGCAGCGTGGTGTTATCACCGGGAGACAGCACCACCCGGATCCCCGGGTAGGCACGGCTGAAATCACTCATGACGCCGGGCAAAAGCCGCTGGGACATACTGGAGAAGGTTCCGATCCGGATCTCACCCGAGGCCAGGCCGTTAATCTCCCCCACCCGGTCCTGAAGCTCGCGGTGGACCAATACGTATTTCTGAATCAGGGGATATAGCTCCTCCCCCTCCCGCGTCAGGCGGACACCCGTGCGGGTACGGGTGAGAAGCGTCATGGAAAACTCGTTTTCAAGAGAGCGGATCATCTGACTCACCGCCGCCTGGGTATAGCCCAGGGCCTCGGCCGCTCGGGTAAAGCTACCGCACTCGATGATCTTGCAAAAAGCCGTATACCGTATCATATCGTCGTCCTTCCGTATGCTCTTGCATTGATTATATACCATTTTCCCCCATCCGTCAAGATAGGACACCCGAACCCCATAAAAACAGCGTGCCGCAAGCGGCACGCCATTCAAAGTTCTTAAAAAGTCAAGAAAAACTTTTTTCAAGAAGTTTTTCTTGCGGGGTGCGGGGCAGCCCCGCCTTTCACGTCACTTATAATTCTTCAAATAGTCCACCTGAGCACGGGTCAGACGCTTCCAGCAACCCGCCTTCAGATTCCCGAGGGTGATGGCACCGATGGCCACCCGACGGAGATTCAGCACCGTCAGCTCCAACTGCTCGCACATCTTGCGGATCTGGCGGTTGCGTCCCTCAAAGAGGGTGATCCCGATGGAGGTGGATTCCTCCTTCATGGAGAGGATCTTGGCAATGGCGGGCTGTGTCTCGTAGCCGTCGATCACCATGGGACGGTTGAGCTTCAGAAGCTGCTGCTCGGTGATCTTCCCCTTGACCTTCACGGTATAGAGCTTGGGAATGTGATGGCTGGGATGCATCAGCTTGTTGGCCAGCTCGCCGTCGTTGGTCATGAGAAGCAGGCCCTCCGACTCCAGGTCCAGCCGCCCGCAGGGGTAAACGCGGCATCCCACGTCCTCCACAAGAGAGGCCACACACTTCCGCCCCCTCTCGTCACTCATGGTGGTGACGTAGCCACGGGGCTTATTCAGCATAATATAGACGTGGTGGCGGCTGTCGGGACGCTCCACCGGCTTGCCCAGGTATTCCACCCGGTCGATGCCCGGCAGGATCTTCCGCCCCTGCTCCACTCGCTCGCCGTTGACCTTGATACGGCCGGCGGCGATCTCCTCCTCGGCCTTGCGGCGGGACATCAGACCACAGTCTGCCACGTATTTTTGTATCCGTACTTGATTTTGTTCTTCCATGCTGATTCCTTATCCGTTATCTGAATAGCGAGAGAAACCACTCCCACAGGCTTTGCTTTTTCAACTGCCGTTCCACCTCATGGACGGCGATCAGCTCCTGCGATGCGATCCGATGAGTGCCGTCATACCAGACGATCCGCCCCAGCACCTGCCCTTCGGCCACGGGGGCGTAGTAAAAGCGGGACATTTCGTAGACTGCACGAAGCTTCCGTTCCCCTTTGGGAAGGGTAACGGTGACGGGGCCAGCGGCATAATACCGCACGGCATCCGCCGTCCCTCCCACCACGGGAGCAACACCGAACACGCCGCTCTCGGGAAGAAGGGTGACCGTCTCCAGGCGTTCAAAGCCGAGGTTGAGCATCCGACGGTGGTCATTCCAGTCGTCGGGGGCCTTCAGCGTCACCGCCACGAGAGTGACTCCGTTCCGTTCCGCCGCCGTCACAAGACAGCGGCCGCTTCGCTTGGTAAAGCCGGTCTTCACCCCGATGCACCCCTTGTAGGAACGCAAGAGGCGGTTGTGATTGATCAGCACACGGGTGCCTTGATCCCCGTTTAAGGGAATGGTCCGCTTGTAGGTGGAAACGATTGCCCGAAAGGTCTCGTTCCCCAAGGCATAGGCCGTCAGGGCCGCCAGGTCCCGGGCCGTGGTATAATGCCCTTCCCCGTCAAGACCGTGAGGATTCTCAAAGGCCGTATCGGTCAGCCCCAAGGCCTCGGCCTTGCGGTTCATGAGAACGGCAAAGTCCTCCACGCTCCCCGCCGTCAGCACGGCCAGGGCCGTGGCGGCGTCGTTGGCGCTTTCCAGCATAAGAGCATACAGCAGCTCCTCCACCGTCAGCTTCTCGTTCTCCACAAGATAGATAGAGGACCCCTCTACCCCTACGGCCGCCTTGGGCACGGTGACCGTCTGATCCATGGCCATTTCCTCGATGACCACCAACGCCGTCATGATCTTGGTGGTGCTGGCCATGGGACGGCGGGTATCGGCGTCCTTTTCGTACAAAACGGCACCGCTGTCCGCCTCCATCACCACGGCTGAGGCCGCCGAAACGCCGATATCAGCGTTCGGCTCCCCGTATATCCGGGTGGGAAGCATCAGCAGCATCGCCATCACGAAAGCGACGCCCTTTGCTATGCGCTTGCCTTTCATAGACCGTCCTCCGATTTCTGGTATCGGAACAGTATATGAAAGAGAGGAGCGCTTTATTTCTTTTCGGCTTCCTTTTCCAGCTTCTCGGCCATCTCCTCAATGTCGGCGGCCAGCTTCTCGTCATCCAGCGCCGTCTCGGGGGTCTTCTTGGCAAAGATCTCCTTAATGCGGGAAATAATGTCGGGGACCTTCTCGGCAAAGGACGAGATGGAATTGATGGTGCCGGCAGGGCCCGATGCGGCGGCCGCAGGGGAGGTGATATTCATCATCGTCACGTTCCCCTCGGCGGAGACCACCAGGAAGCAAACGGGAGTCACCGTCACGCCGGTGCCGCCACCGCCGCCGAAGCAGGGGGTCTGTCCCTTGACGGTCTTGGTGGAAGCGTCCTTACCGTCCCCGGTCTTGGGCAGATAGTCAAGACCGCCCGACGCAAAGCCGACGGACACCTTCGATACCGGAATGATCACGGTTCCGTTATTGGTGGGAATAGGATCCCCCACCACGGTGCCGGAATCGGCAATGGTGCGGATGCTGTCAAGAGAGCTGCTGATCATTTCACTTAATTTGTTATCGGTCATGATGAAACCTCCTTGCCCGCCTGTTGGGGGGCGTTTTCCTTCTTGTTTTGAGTATGGTCGATCGGAGCGCTCTGCCCCGAGGGGGTATCGTGGGATTCGGGCTTGGTGTCCTTTGGCTTTGGCTCGTGCTTCGGCATGACAAGATAGCCCTTCAGAGCCGTCATGCCAAGGGAAACCACCTGCCACACACGGATATGGAAATCGATATGCACCTTGAAGGTGGGCTGCTCGGTCAGGTAATCCACCCGTACTGAGATCGTACCCTCCCGCTTATCGGGGTAGCGGATCTGCAGATGGCGGTCAAGGAGCTCCTTGAGATAGGCCACTCCCTGGCAGACGTACCCAAAGGTCACGGCCGTCTTGGCGGCATCGCCGCTTGCTACCACCACGTCGATGTGATGCACGTCGATACGGAGCCGCTTACCAAACCGTGTTATAACCCGCAGGATCACGTATTTGACCAGATCGATACCGAAGGCGACGTTTTCCTTCAGCGATCGCTTGGGCGGCTCTTGGCCGGCCGCCTTCACGGCCTTCTTCTTTTCTTCCTTTTTGCGGGCCGCCGCGGCCTTGGCAAGCTCTCGCTTGCGGAAGCGCTTTTCCTCCCGCAGTCTTCGCTTGCGGAAGGTCTTGATGCGGTAGTCCTTTAGCCTCGGCCGGCTCTTCCGCTTGGGATGTAGTCGAATGCGAAAGCACAGGACCCGAAGCGTCAGGGTAAGCTCATCCTCGGCCTTGAGGATCAGCGTCAGATTCAGACAGGCAAGGAGCGTAAAGAACGCCGCGATGCCAAGCAAAATGTAAAGTACCGTCACGGCGTCACCTCCTTCAAATTTTGGGGGAGTCGTTATTCCGCCTCGACGGGGGCGGTGGCTTCGGCAGGAACAGGGGCTTCGACGAGGGCGGAGACTTCGGCGGGCACTGCCTCCGTTGCGGCGGTGGCTTCGGCGGGTACCTCTTCGGCTTCGGGGGTAGATGCGGCATCGCCGTCAGTCTCCGGGGAGGATGCCACCGCCTCCAGCACCTCGTTCTTGGGCAGCTCCTCAAGGGAGGCCAGGCCAAAGCAACGGAGGAAGGTCTCGGTAGTACCGTAGAGATTGGGCTTTCCGGGGACGTCAAGGCGTCCCGTCACCTCAATCAGCTGCTTTTCGCACAGGGTAGTAACGGCGTAGGAGCTGTCCACCCCCCGCACCTGCTCGATGAAGGCCTTGGTCACCGGCTGGTTGTAGGCCACGATGGCCAGCACCTCAAGAGCCGAATGGGAAAGGGCTCCGCCGCTTCGCATACCCAGAGCGTTTTTTACCTGACGCTCGTAGCTTTCGTTGGTGCAGAGCTGACAGGAATCGGAAAAGCGGACCAGACGGATGCCCCGTCCCTCGTAGGAAAAGGCGCCGCTGTCAAGAAGCTCGGAAAGCTCCTCCACCGTCATCTGACAGGTCTCGGCAATCGATTCGTATTTGACGGGAAAGCCGGCGGCAAACAGGATGGCCTCCACCACCGGGATCCATTCTTCATGATTCATAGGGCAAGCTCCTCTCGCAGATGAGTTCGGTTCAAGGTCAGAAGGACGCGCTCCTCCTCGGTGGTCTCCATGGTCACCCGCTGGACCTTGAGAAGCTCAAGGGTAGCGGCAAAAATGGCGATCAGCTCGGAGCGGGAGGCAGCCGTCATCAGGATCTCCTCAAAATCACAGGTGCCCTTCCGCCGCAAATACCGCATGACGGTAAAGATCTTGGCCGAGACCGGCACGATCTTGGCGGCCAGAAGACGCTGAATGGCCCTCTCCGACTCTCTTGCCAGGTCGGGCAGGCGGCTGTTCTTGGTCAGCACCCGCTGCATAGCCTTTTCCAACAGCTCAATATCGATATGGTCGGGCAGATCGGAGCGGGTGTCCAACACCTCCGGCTCCTTGGCAATCCGCCCCGCATACAGGGCGTACTGATCCGACAGGTAGGAGGCGGCCTCCTTGGCGCGCTTGTACTCAATGAGGGCGCGGGCCAGCTTGGCACGGGGATCCTCTTCCTCCTCCCCCTCCGCCACGGGCTTGGGCAGGAGCATCCGGCTCTTAATGAGCATCAGATCGGCGGCCATGACGATAAATTCCCCGGCGATCTCCATATCCATGAGGCGCATTTGCTCGATGTATTCGAGATACTGCTCCAAAATGAGAGCGATGGGAATATCGTAAATATCCACTTTGTTTTTGGCGATCAGCGAGAGGAGAAGGTCAAGAGGGCCTTCAAATACCTCCAGCTTAAAGCTCAGATCACTCATAAAAACGGAACCAATCCTATGATGAAATGAAAGACCGTGAGGATCCCTTCGGTGGCAAAGGACAGGGGCTTGTCCAGCGCACCGGTAAAGAGGAGCACGAGGGTGACCGTCATGATGATCCGCTCGTACTTCATCACGGAAAAATAATACTTGTCGGGAAGAATGAAATAGAAAATGCGAGAGCCGTCAAAGGGCGGCACGGGGATGAGGTTAAAGATGGCCAGCATGGCGTTCATGTAGGAAAAATACCACAAAAACAGTTGAATGGCCAAAACCAACAGCCAAAGGGGCCGGGAGCCAAGAATCTGCAAGGCCACCGGTTCCATGGCGCAAACGGCGATGCAGATGCGGTACAGCAGCGTCCCCACAAAGGACAGGATCAGATTGGACACCGGTCCCGCAAGGCCGGTCAGGGCCATACCCTTCTTGGGATTGCGGAAGTTCATGGGGTTGATGGGTACAGGCTTTGCCCATCCGATGCCGAAGAAAAGCATGGACAGAGCACCGATGGGGTCCAGGTGCTTCAGGGGATTCATGGTGATGCGTCCGTAATAGCGGGCAGTGGGATCCCCCAGCTTCATGGCCACGTAGCCGTGTGCCAGCTCGTGAAAGGACAGCGACAGCAAAACCACCGGGATCGTCACCAAAACGCCGATCAGGTCGGTCAGCTCGAAGCCGCCCCGCAGCAAATCAAAAATCATGTGGCATCTCCGAGAAATTCGTAGAGCATCCGCCACACCTCGTCCTTCCCGATGCCCTTGAGAGAGGAAAAGGGGATGACGGGGCCCAGCTTTTGCAGCTCGCCCAGGTTGTAGGCGAAATCGGTCTTGTTCAGCTTATCGCACTTAGTGGCGATAATGTGATAGGGAGTCTCCGAGGCCTCCAGCCACTCCAGCATCATATAGTCGTCGTCGGTAGGGCCTACCTTCATGTCGATGAGCTGGAGAACCAGGCGCTTGCCGCAATCGGAGCGAAGGAAGCGGTCGGTCAGCTCCGACCAGCGCTTCTTATCCCGAAGATCCCGCTTGGCGTAGCCGTAGCCGGGGATGTCCACGAACCACAGCTTCTTGTCGACATCGTAGAAATTGACGGTAATGGTCTTGCCGGGAGCCGAGCTGACCCGCGCCAAGGACTTTCGTCCAAGGAGCGTATTGATCAGCGAGCTTTTCCCCACGTTGGAACGCCCTGAGAAGACGATCTGCGGTCGGTTGTCGTGAGGGAATTGCGCGGGAAGGCCGGCGGTAATGCCCAGCCCCGCGTTTTGGAGATTGAGTTTCATGGTTTCACCTTTAGCAGGGGCTCTGCCCCTGCACCCCGCTCGGGAACTTCCCAAAAGAAGTTCTCGAGACCTTCAAGAACTTTGGACTGCCCGAAGCTCCGTTTCGGGCGAAGGGGACGGGTTCGAGCGTCCCTCTCTTACGAAAACCCGGACTGTCAGCGCACGATAGCGGCGTTCAGCACCTGATCCACGCTGGTGCAGGGGATAAATTCCAGATTCTCCCTTACCAAGGGGTCGATCTCGTGCAGATCCCGCTGATTCTCCGACGGGATACAAACGGCCCGAACACCGGCCTTGTAGGCGGCCATGGTCTTTTCCTTCAGTCCGCCGATGGGAAGGACGCGGCCGCGGAGGGTGACCTCACCGGTCATGGCAATATCCCGACGGACCGGCCTGCCCGACAGCTCACTGGCCAGGGCCGTGACAATGGTCACGCCCGCCGAGGGGCCGTCCTTGGGGATGGCCCCCTCCGGCACGTGAATGTGAATATCCTTGGTCTTATAGAAGTCGGCATCCACGCCAAGCTCGGCGGAATGGGAGCGTATGTAGGTAATGGCGGCCTTGGCCGATTCCTTCATGACGTCGCCCAGAGAGCCGGTCAGCTCCACCTTGCCGTTGCCCGGCATGGCGGCGGCCTCCACCCGGAGGAGATCGCCTCCCACCTCGGTATAGGCAAGGCCGTTGACAACACCCACCTCGTCCTGCCCGTAGATGGCATCGGGGGTGATCTTGCGGACGCCCAGATAATCCTTCACGTTGGCGGCGGTGACCTTTACCGAGGTCTCGCCCTGCTCCACCATCTGCTTGGCGGCCTTACGGCAGACCGAGGCGATCTCCCGCTCCAGATTACGGACGCCTGCCTCCCGGGTGTAGAAATCGATGATCTCCAGGATCGCGTCGTCCTTCAGCTTCAGCATCCGTTTGTTGAGGCCGTGGCGCTTGAGCTGCTTGGGCAAGAGATGATCCTTGGCGATCGCCAGCTTTTCGTGACGGGTATAGATCTTCAGCTCGATGACCTCCATACGGTCAAGGAGGGGACGGGGAATGTTCTCCACGTCGTTGGCGGTGGCAATAAAGAGACAGTCGGACAGATCCACGGGCAGCTCCACGAAATGATCGCGGAAGGCCTTGTTCTGCTCGGCGTCCAGCACCTCAAGCAGGGCCGATGCGGGATCGCCGTGGGCGTCGTGGGTCAGCTTGTCGATCTCATCCAGCAGAATCACGGGGTTGAGGGTACCCGCTTGGTTGATGGCCGAGACAATCCGTCCCGGCATAGCGGCAATGTAGGTCTTGCGGTGGCCGCGAATGTCGGCCTCATCCCGCACGCCGCCAAGGGACACGCGGACGTATTTTCTCTTGAGGGCTCTGGCCACCGACGCCCCAATGGAGGTCTTGCCGGTTCCGGGAGGGCCCACAAGGCAGAGGATCTGATTCTTCAGCTCGGGATTGAGCTGCTTCACGGCAATAAATTCCAGGATGCGCTCCTTGACCTTGTCAAGGCCGTCGTGATCGTCGTCCAGGATCCTTCTGGCCGTCTTCACGTCGACTCTGTCCTTGGACTTGACGCCCCAAGGAAGCTCCAGACACAGGTCAAGATAGTTCCGCATCACCGAGCTTTCAGCGGAGGTGTAGGGGGTCTTGGCCAGCTTCTTGACCTCTTTGACCAGCTTCTCTCTCACCTCGTCGGGCAGATTGGCGGCGGCGATCTTGGCGTTGTACTCCACGATCTCCTCGTCCTCTTCCTCGTCGCCCTCGCCAAGCTCCTCGCGGATGGCCTTGAGCTGCTCCTTCAGATAGTAGTCCCGCTGATTGGCGTCCAGCTGGGCCCGCACCTTCTTGTGGATCTTCATCTCGGTGCTGAGGACCTCGCTCTCCCGTTCCATCAGAACGGCTACCAGCTCGGCGCGGCGGAGAGGATGAAATTCCTCCAGCACCAACTGCTTGTCCACGTAGTTGAGGAGAACGTTGCTCGCCACAAAGTCGGCAAGCAGGCCGGGATTGCGGACGGCACGAACCGCCGCTACCAGCTCGTTCGACACCTTGGGTAGGTACGCCGCAAAGCGGTCAAAGCCGCGGTTGATCTCCATGACCAAAGCCTCGCCCTTGATCCCGCCGTCGTTTTCTGCCTGGATCGTCTTGCAGAGCAACGAGGCGTAGAGACGGTCGCCGTCGGCCTCGTAGACCTCCACGGCGGCACGGCAGTAGCCGGTGGCAAAGACCTTCAGGTTCCCCTCGGGGAGCTTGACGGTCTGCTTGATCTGGGCGGCAGTGCCAACGGTATAGAGATTGTCGGTGGTCACCTCGCTTGCCGCCAGGTCCTTCTGGCAAACAAGGAAGATCAGCCCGTCTCCCCGCTCGGCCTCCTCGCAGGCGGCGGCAAAGCGCTCCTCCGAGATCTCAAAGCTGAGGGGAATGGACGGGAAGGCGATCATCCCCTTCAGGGGAATGACCGGCAAGGTGTGGTTTTCTATTTTTTCAATGTATTTCGCCATAACGGATCGTATTTCCTTTCGGACCTCTTTCATCGCATCCTCCCATGAAGCGGAGCCATCGGCCCCGTTTTCCGGGATTCTTATTATTGTAACATAATTTCGTCAAAGAATCAATGATCAAATCACAAATATCCTGTGAACCAACCGTGAAAAACGCTTTATTCCACCGTTTTCCGCAGGAGCTCCACCTTCGTCACCCGACGGCTCGTGCGGTCGAAGGTAAAGATCGCGCCGTTCAGCTCGGTCGTGGCGTCCACGGGATTGTCAAAGCGCACCGGCATATGGGTGCGGAGCTTGGTCACCACCTTGTCCACCGATACGCCGAGAATGGAATTCACCGCCCCGCACATGCCGATGTCGGTCAGGTACCCCGTCCCCCGGGGGAAGATGCGGGTGTCGGCGGTCAGAACGTGGGTGTGGGTACCAAAGATCACATTGACCTTGCCGTCAAATTCGTTGGCCAGCGCCAGCTTTTCGGAGGTGGCCTCGGCGTGCACGTCGAGGATCGACAGATCGTACTGCCCCTCGTGCTCCTTCAGCATGGCCTCCACCGACCGGAAAGGGCAGTCCAGGGCATCGAGATACACCGTGCCCAGAACGTTCATCACCAGGATCCGCATTCCGAAGCTGTCGAAGATCACCGAGCCCTTGCCCGGCGTTCCCGCTGGATAATTGGCGGGACGCAGAATGAAGGGGTTCTCGTCGATGTAATCCACCATCTCCTTCTTCTGCCAGATGTGGTTTCCCGACGTCAGCACGTCAATGCCGCCGCCGAGCAGTCTTTCGGCGGTTAGCCGATCCAGGCCGTTGCCCCGGGCGGCGTTTTCGCCGTTGGCTACGGTAAAGTCGATGCGGTATTCTCTTTTTAAGGCAGGAAGCGCGCGGCAGACCTTCTCCACGGATTCTGCACCCACGACGTCACCCAGCGCCAGTATACGGTATTCAGACATAGTAACTCCAGTAGTTTTTTGGAACGCCGCCCAAACGCCGTTTGGGGCGGGTTACGGACAGACGTATCCATGATTTATTATACCTTGTTTTAGGGCTTCTGTCAACCTTTTCGGGGGAATTGAGGGAAGGCCCCGACGGATATTCCGTCGGGGCCTTTGGTTTCGTTAAAGGAGGTGCCGTTTCTGCTTGTGAACGGTTACGGTTTGGAAAGGCACGTGGGATAACGAAGTTCGAATTCCTCCCGCAGCTCGTTCAGCGCATTCTGGCGGGCAATCAGCACCAATTTTTCGATCTCAACGGGAGAGAAGCCGATCTCGGCCAGTGCCTCTCTTGCCTCTTTGCCTTCCAGCTTGGAGTGCCAGCCACTCTCCTCTGCTACCAAGCGGGAATATACCAACGCCGCCTGAGCCGCCGCCAATACCTCCAAAATCTGTATTTCCTCCAGCCCCCGACCGTGCAGCATCTCCAGCACGTCCGTGGCATTGAGCCGAAGGGTCTTTCCCGTTACTTTCATTTTTTCTTCTCCTTGTGTTATTTCTTACATGGTAGTTTTTAAATGGGAATATTTCCATCTTATATTTTCATTATAACTAAGTTATAATGAATTTGTCAATACAAAAAGAGGTTAATTTGCATGAAAAATCATGGCAAAGTCATTAACAAGGTCGAAGAATTGATGCTTAAAAAGGGCTTAAGCAAGAACAAGTTGTGCCATCGAGCCGAAATGGAGCGCACCCAACTTAACAATTTCTGCAAGAATGAGATCACCCGTCTTGACACCGACGTGCTGGCAAGGCTGTGCCATGCCCTGGAATGTGACATCAGCGACCTGCTCCAATACCTTCCACCCGAAGCCTAAATTGAGGCCCCGACGGAATCCGTCGGGGCCTTTTCCTTTCATCCCATTCCCTGCCCCAAACGGCGTTTGGGGCCATCAAAAGTTTTTGGGGGCGCAGGGGGGATTTTTTCAAAAATCCCCCCTGCCGGGGTTCCAAGGGGCGGCGCCCCTTGGCGTCCTCCTTCCCTCACCTACACCACCCGCACGCGGCGGGCGAGGAGGACGTTCAGACCGGCGCCCACCAGGAGGAGCTCCATACAGGCGTAGAGCCAGAGCATCACGAGAATGATGGAGGTCAGACTGCCGTAGATATAGGAATAATTGGCGTAATGCTCGATATAGAATTCAAAGAAGCGGGAATAGATCATCCACCCGAAGGCGGCAAAGAGGGCGCCGGGAAGCTGGGAGAGGAGCGTCACCTGCAAACCGGACATCCCGCGAAAGGTCAGAAGGAAGACGGTTACGAGCAGAATGAGAAAGGCGGCGCTGTTCATCAGCCCCAGGAGCCGCGTTGGCCCGCCGGGTGCGACTCTTGCCGCGATGGTATCCCCGAACACCCAGATCAAAAGCGACAGCAGTACGGCGGCGATATACAGGAGGGTATAAAACAAATACCGCAGATGATAGGCAACAAAGCGAGGGGGTCGCTGACCGCCGCAGACGTTACGGATCCCCGCACCGATCCCGCGGATCCCGCGGGAGGCCGACCAGAGCAGAGTGACGGCACTGATGGACAGCAGGGGGATATTGGCCTTATCCTCCACCTCGGTCAGTACCGTTTCCATCAGGGCGTTCAGCTCGGCAGGGATGGCACCGAGGATCCGTTCTCGTACCTCACCGCCCCCGCGGGGCAGGATCATACCGGCTAGAGACAGAATGAGGATCAGCATGGGAAGGGCCGAGATGGTCATGAAAAAAGAGGCTTGAGCGGCATATGCCCGTATACGGCACCGCTCAAGCCATCGGCTGATACGCCGCACGGTCCCGGTGACCGTACGGACGATTTTGACAAACGAAGTATGCTTCATATTCCCACCCTTGCGCCTCGGCGTAAGGGTAGTATATGCTGAAAATCAGATGAGTATGCGGACGGCGCCCTGCAGACAGGTCACCTCGGCATGGGCGATCTTGCCGGCGTATTCCCCGTCAACGCACCAGTCGGGGGCCTCCTCGCACTCGATGACGGCCTTGGTGGTATGGAGAAGCGTCACCTTATCGCCGTCGTACTTCTTGCTGAGCAGCATCTGGACGGCGGAGGTAGCGTCGGCAGCGTTCTTGATCCCCTTGATGAGGAAGATCTCAAAGAGGCCGTCGTTCAGCTTCACCTGCTCGGCAGGGAGACGGAGCACACCGCCGGCGGAGGTGGAGTTGGTAACGGCAACCAGAGCAAATTCTCCCTCGATCACACCGCCGTCGTGGGTGATCTTGGTATGATAGCACTTACCGATGGAGGGAAGCTCCTTGATACCCTCCAGGATGTAGGCGAAATGTCCCATGGCGTTCTTCATGGCGCGGGGGGCGGCGTAGGAGGCGCGGACAAAGGCGCCGAAGGACGCGATGTAGGAGAAATTCATGGTCTCGTTGAGCTGTCCCACGTCGAGGTCCATGACCTGGCGCTCCTCTACGTTGGCAATCGCAAGGCGGACGTCGGAGGAGAGCCCCAGCGTGGTGGCAAAGTCGTTGGTGGAGCCGCAGGGATAATAGAGAAGGAGAGGCCGTTCTGCCAGAGGCAAAATGCCGTGGATCACCTCGTTCAGGGTGCCGTCGCCGCCGCAGCAGACCACAAGATCGGAATCCGCACCGTGTCGGCCGGCGACCTCGGAGGCGTCGCCCTGCTTCTGCGTCATAAACACGGTCGTCTCGTAGCCCTGACCGCCAAGGGAGGCCAAAATCGCCCAAAGAGCCTGCTTGACCTTCATGGTTCCCGCAACGGGGTTTACGATGATGATGGCTTTCTTCTGCATGACCTTTTCTCCTAAAAATCGAATGTCTGACCGCACAAGGGTCGCTTTATTATACCGTGTTTTTGTGTCCGTTCTTGTAAATAATTGTGAACAAGGAATGAATTATGCGGAATTTGGGAGGGGAATATCGCCCCTTCGAGCCCGCCAAAGGCCAACATTCCCTTAAAATTTCGCAAAAGGTATGGACAATTTCGACCGAGTATAGTAAAATAGGAATGATTGATCAAAATTGGAGTACGTCTATGAGTCTCATTCTTCCCGAGGGCTACAAGTCCCTTCTTAACGTCAGACAGACCCAGATCGCCATCAAAAAGGTCAAGGACTTTTTTGAGAGGGATCTTGCCATTCAGCTGGACCTCACCCGTGTGTCTGCTCCCCTGTTCGTCCCCCGCGATTCAGGCCTCAACGATACCCTCAACGGCACCGAGCGCGCCGTCAGCTTCGACATTCGGGGCATCGAGGGAGACGTGGAGATCGTCCATTCCCTTGCCAAGTGGAAGCGGCACGCCCTAAAGGAATACGGCTTCGGGCACGACGAGGGGCTCTACACCGATATGAACGCCATCCGCCGTGACGAGGACGCCGATAACATCCACTCGGTCTTCGTGGACCAGTGGGACTGGGAGCGGATCATCACAAAGGAAGAGCGCACGATGGAGACCCTCAAATCCACCGTGAAAAAGATCTACGCCGCCCTCCGCCATACCGAAAAGCACGTGGCCGACGACTACGCCTTCGCCTCCCGCCTCCTGCCCGAGAAGATCACCTTCTTGACCACCCAGGAGCTGGAGGACCGCTACCCCGACCTGACCCCCAAGCAGCGGGAGTACGAGGCCGCCAAAGAGTACGGTGCCATCTTCCTCATGCAGATCGGCGGTGCCCTCAGATCGGGCAAGCCCCACGACGGCCGTGCCCCCGACTACGACGACTGGTCGCTGAACGGCGATATTATCGTTTACTACGAGATCCTGGATATTGCCCTGGAGCTCTCCTCCATGGGCATCCGCGTGGACGAGGAGGCCCTCGTCCGTCAGCTCAGGATCCGCGGCTGTGAGGAGCGCCTTTCCCTTCCCTTCCATCAGGCGCTGATGAAGGGGGAGCTTCCCTATACCATCGGCGGCGGTATCGGACAGTCCCGCATCTGTATGTTCTTCCTCCACAAGGCCCACATCGGCGAGATCCAGTCCTCCGTCTGGAGCGACGAAACCCGAAAGGCCTGCGAGGAAGCGGGGATCACGCTTTTGTAAGAAGCAAAACGCTCGGGGCGCTGCCCCGAACCCCGCGAGGAAAACTTTTTGAAAAAAGTTTTCCTCGACCTTTCAAAAACTTTGATCGGCCGAAAACGCAGTTTTCGGCAATGGAAGAATACCACCGTTCAAGTGTTTTACATCCTGCCTCTTTCCCGGTTGTCCTGCCAAAAACGAAGTTTTTGGCTATTAAACGTTTTTGAAAATCCAAAAAACTTTTTTCAAAAAGTTTTTTGGCCGTCGGAGACAACATGAAACCCATTCTCTTCCTCGACCTTGACGACACGATCCTGGACTTTCACCGTGCCGAGGACTTTGCCCTCCGCAAGACCCTTGCCGAGCTCGACATCACGCCCTCCGATGAAATGGTTGCCCTTTACAGCGCCATCAACGACGACTGCTGGAAGAAATTGGAGCGGGGCGAAATGACTCGCAACGAGGTCTTAACCGGCCGTTTTACCCGTTTTTTTGAGCAGATCGGCGCCGATCGAGACCCCGCCGAAACCTGGCGCCGTTACGAAGGCAATATCGGTGAAACGGGCTTTCTGCTCCCGGGCGCCTTGGAGCTGTTGGCAGAGTTACGCGAGAGCTATGAGCTCTACGCCGCCTCCAACGGCACCGCTACCGTCCAGGACCGCCGCATCGAACGGGCGGGCATCGCCCCCTACTTCAAGGAAATTTTTATTTCCCAGCGCATCGGCTTTAACAAGCCCGACAAGCGATTCTTTGAGCTTTGCTTTGCCAAGATCCCGGGGTTTGACAAGGCCCGCGCCGCCATCGTCGGCGACAGTCTGACCTCCGATATCAAGGGCGGCAAGAACGCCGGCATCACCACGGTGTGGTACAACCCCCACGGCAAGCGCGCCGACGGCGACCTCCGTCCCGATTACGAGGTCACCTCCCTGGATATGCTCCCCATCGTCCTGGAAATGATCTTTGCAGACAACGGCTGATAAAAGCGCAGCCCCCATCCGCCAGCACAGGAACCGGTGCCGAAGGGCTCCACTGCGCAATTCGTGTCGAAAATTTGACTTTTTTCAAAAAAAGGTTTGTATTTCGTCCGGATCTGTTGTATAATAAAAAAAGAACGACGTAGACAAAGGATAAACGCTATGTTCCGAAAGAAAAAGAAGAACACCCCCGATCTGCCCTGCGTTTGCGAATTTTGCGAGCACGCCGCCATCATCAACGACGAGTGTAACGTCCTCTGCGGCACCAAGGGCATCGTCCATCGGGAGTACAAATGCAAGAAGTTCTCCTACGATCCCCTAAAGCGGGTTCCCCGCACCCTTCCGCCCCTGCCCAAGCTGTCGGAAGAGGATCTTTTGTGGTAAGCACCTTCTGCGACACCCTCCTTGCGGGGTGTCGCTTTTTGCGCGTTTCTCCCCCCTCGGTTTTTGCAAATACGTCTTGACTTTCCCCCGCCGCGGTGTTATAATACTATTGTTTCCCCATAGGGGCCATTAGCTCAGTTGGTTAGAGCTACCGGCTCATAACCGGTTGGTCCAAGGTTCGAGCCCTTGATGGCCCACCAATAAAACACCCCCTCGATGAGGGGGTGTTTTATTGGTGGGTCTAAAACGGAATCGAAATCGAGAATGCCGCGCATTCTCGCGTCGTAAGGACGTAGTCCGCCGACAGGTAAGACGCAAGGCGTCGTCTGCAAGAGCCCTTGATGGCCACCCCCTCGATGAGGGGGTGTTTTATTGGTGAGTCTAAAACGGAATCGAAATCGAGAATGCGCAGCATTCTCGCGTCGTAAGGACGTAGTCCGTCGACAGGTAAGACGCAAAGCGTCGTCTGCAAGAGCCCTTGATAGCCCGACACAAAAAAGATCCCCTATCCCTCGCAGGAGAAAAATCCGGGAAAGCCCTTGACAAACACCGTAGGCTATGCTATAATAACCCCAAACCGATGATGAAGAAGAGTACCCGACAAAGAACTCTCACAGAGAGCCGCGGATGGTGGGATCGCGGCAGAGGAACGGCCGGCGAATGGACTTCGGAGGGCGGCCAATCGCCGACGGGATCCGCACCCGTAAACAGGCGGCGCATATCGCAGAGCTCTGCCGTATGCCAAAGTGGGTGTGAAAGCACCAAGCCGGGTGGCACCGCAGGATATCGATCCTGTCCCAGCAAGATCATTTCTGGGACAGGATTTTTGTTTTCCGCCCCCAAACGAAAGGAGACACCGCAATGTCCGACAAAAAGATCCCCTACAAAATTTACCTCGAAGAATCCGAGATGCCCACGGCGTGGTACAATCTCCGCGCCGATATGAAGAACAAACCGGCTCCCCTCCTGGACCCCGTCACGCACAAGCCCATGACCGAGGCCGATCTGGCTCCCGTCTTCTGCGAGGAGCTGATCCGTCAGGAGCTGGACGATACCACGCCGTATTTTGAGATTCCCGAGGAGATCCGTAATTTCTATAAAATGTACCGTCCCTCTCCTCTGATCCGTGCCTACTGTCTGGAGGAGAAGCTTGGCACCCCCGCCAAGATCTACTACAAATTCGAGGGCAATAACACCTCCGGCTCCCATAAGCTCAATTCCGCCATCGCCCAGGCCTACTACGCCAAGAAGCAAGGGCTTAAGGGCGTGACCACCGAGACCGGCGCCGGCCAGTGGGGCACCGCCCTGTCCATGGCCTGCTCCTACTTTGGGCTGGACTGCAAGGTCTACATGGTCAAGGGCTCCTACGAGCTGAAGCCCTTCCGCCGGGAGGTCATGCGCACCTACGGTGCCTCGGTCACCCCCTCTCCCTCCACCGAAACCGAGGTAGGAAGAAAGATCTTGGCCGAGCATCCCGGCACCTCCGGCTCTCTCGGCTGTGCCATTTCGGAGGCGGTGGAGACCGCCACCAAGCACGAGGGCTACCGTTACGTGCTGGGCAGCGTCCTCAATCAGGTCATGCTCCATCAGAGCGTTATCGGTCTGGAAACCAAGATCGCCCTTGACAAGTACGGCATCAAGCCCGACGTCATCATCGGCTGCGCCGGCGGCGGCTCCAACCTGGGCGGCCTGATTGCCCCCTTCATGGGAGAAAAGATCCGCGGCGAGGCCGATTACCGCATCATCGCCGTCGAGCCCGCCGCCTGCCCCACCCTCACCCGCGGCGTCTACGCCTACGACTACTGCGACACCGGCATGGTATGTCCTCTTGCCAAGATGTATACCCTGGGCAGTAGCTTCATGCCCGCCGCCAACCATGCGGGAGGCCTGCGCTACCACGGCATGAGCACCAGCCTCTCCCAGCTTCGCGCCGACGGGCTGATGGAGGCCACGTCGGTCACCCAGACCGAGGTCTTTGCCGCCGCCGAGGAATTTGCCCGCGTGGAGGGCATCCTCCCCGCCCCCGAAAGCGCTCACGCCATCAAGGTAGCACTGGACATGGCCAAGGAGTGCATCAAGACCGGCGAGGAAAAGACCATCGTCTTCGGCCTCACCGGCACCGGTTACTTCGACATGATGTCCTACGAGAAATTCCACAACGGACAAATGACCGACTATATCCCCACCGACGACGACCTGGCCGTGGGCCGCAAAAAGCTCCCCAAGATGGATTAATAAAAAACTGCGAAAGCTCACGCTTTCGCAGTTTTTATTCACTCAAGAACTCAATCCTCGTTCTCTTCGTCCTCATCGGCGTCGAGAATGCAGTCGGTGCAGTCCTCGGCATCGCAGTCATCGCAGAGGCAGAAATCGTCATCATCGTCCTCGAAATCGTCGTCCTCGTCGTCCCACAGCTCGTAGTAGTCCGACTCCAGATCGCCGAGATCGTAGTCCAGCTCATCCAGGTAGTCCTCGATATATTCGGTCTCTTCCTTCAGATCCTCCACCTCGGCAGCCATGGCGTCCAGCGTCTCAACGACGGCCTTCAGCAGCTTGCCCTCGGGCTTGCTCTCGTCCAGGTTGATGCCCTCAAGAAGGCCCTTCAGATATGCAGTCTTTTCGGTAATGCTCATAATAAGTCCATCCTTTCTTGTAAAGAACGCCGATCCCGAAGGACGAGATCGGCGTTATGTTTTGATTTAGGCGCGCTCGATGTACTCGCCGGTGCGGGTATCGATGCGGAGCTTGTCGCCGGTGCTGATGAAGAGGGGCACCTTAACAGTAGCGCCGGTCTCAAGGGTTGCGGGCTTGGTGGTACCGGTAGCGGTATCGCCCTTGAAGCCGGGCTCGGTATCCACGACCTCCAGCTCCACGAAGATGGGGGGCTCCACCGAGAAGACGTTGCCCTTGTAGGAAACGATCTTACAGGTCATGTTCTCCTTAACGAAGCGGAAGTTGTCGCCCAGCTTGTTGCCCTCAAGGGGAATCTGCTCGTAGGTCTCAAGATCCATAAAGTAGTAGAGCTCGCCGTCGTTGTAAAGATATTCCATATCCTTACGCTCCACGTAAGCGTTCTCAAACTTATCGGTAGGGCTGAACGTTCTTTCGATAACGGCACCCGTGATCACGTTCTTGATCTTGGTGCGGACAAAAGCGGCGCCTTTACCGGGCTTGACGTGCTGGAACTCGACGACCTGCATAACGCTGCCATCCATATCAAACGTCAATCCGTTTCTGAAATCACCGGCTGTAACCATATTTCATGATCCTCCAAACATTTTGTTTTCAATTCGTAGTGATATACAAGGTATATTGTAACCGATTTTTTGCAATTTTGCAATAGCTTTCCAAAACTTTTTGCGGGATTTCCCCGTTTTTTTCAAAAAATCCCCGCGTTTGCCTCGTTTTTTACCGAACCGGCTTATGGAGATCGGCGCAGAGGAACTTTCTTGCCCGCTCTACGGCGTCCTTGGAATTTCCCCAAGGCTCGTTGTCGTAGCGGTAATCAAACTTCTTACAGAACCAGGAAACGTCCTCTCGAAGGGTATCGAAATAGGCGTACACCGGCTCCGATACGGCACGGTAGAAATCGGCGTAGCCTCGCCGTATCTCCTTCTGCGCTACCTCCAGCCACATACGGAAGTGAGGCAGGCAGATGTAGGGCTGCTTCGGCACCTTGGCGCGGAATTCCTCATCCTCGGTCCAGAGCAGGACGGCGTTGCTGAGCATACGGCTGAAGGAATACTCGATCCGCCCGCAGACGTAACAGGTATTGTCCAGCTTACCGAGGCGCTGGGGGGCGGCGGTCCCTACCTTGCCCAGCAGGGCGGCAAGGCCGTGCTCCTCCACCTCTTCTCTCAGCTGATTCAGATGGGATTCCAGGATCAGCGCCAGTCCGAGGCGGTTTTTCGCCGCCAGAAGCTGGTCGAAATGGGTGGGGCAGAAGCTCTGCTCGTTGGTCTTCTTGCGGATGTCGGGCTCCATCATGGCGGCGCCGAGAATGATGTCGATCTCGTTGGCCTCCAGCGTGTTATACAGGCGGCAGAAGGGACATCCGCGGCTGTGATCCTCGGCACAGGCGTCGAACACCTCGTTTACCGGTATGGTATAGATGGTCTCGCTCATGGCTTTCCATCCTTTCCTTTCAAAATGAGAAGACAGGAGCGCCGCGTCGGCACTCCTGTCGAAAAAACGGTATTACTGGAGCTTACCTTCCACGTCGTAGATCTCAAGCTTGACCTTATTGTCGTCCACAAAGCTGCGCAGGCCGCCGCGAAAACGACGGAAGTTTTCCTCTTTGTGCTCGCAAACGATCAGCTCCTCGGGAATGTCGGGATCGTTGATGTAGAAAATGATCCGTTCCTCAAGCTCCTTTTTGAGACCGAAGAATCTCTTGTAGATCGCGTAATCAAATACGATCTTGGTGATATTATCGGGGGTGAGGCGGTAGTGTCTGTGGTACTGCTTGTCGCTCTTGTCGCAGAAAACGACCTCGTTTTTGTGTACGATGATTGCGTCTTCAACTGCCATGGTGTTCCTTCCTTTCTCCGACGCACGCGCGTCGAAGCCCGCTTTGGGGCACAGCGTTATTTTCTACCAATAGGATACCATAAAAAGCGGAGACTGTCAAGGCGGATTTTGGATTCTTTTGGGGTAGATGTCTTTCTGTATCGTTTCTTTGAACGTAGAGAGGATGATTCTTTGGATCAGATTTTTTCTCTAACTTTCTTTTCTCGTGAAAAGAAAGTTACAAAGAAAGCACGTTAAAGGGGGATAGGGGTGATTCGTCGAGACAAAAGACGAGCTTTTGCCTCGTCTCATAAACCCCTCCCCCTTTAAAATCCCCCAACCCCCTCTTGCCCGAGGGGACATTGGTGCAAAGGGATCTGGTTCCATATGGCGCGCCGGTCTCTGCGGGTCGGTGATCCTTACGGAGCCGTTACCCTCTGCGGCCCACAATGTAAAAAACACGTTTGAATTGGCACGGTGTTGCCGCAAGAAGACGATCTCTGCGGCCAATATAGAAGAAAACGAGATTAACAGAACTGTCTTGCGCTTTCGGAAGTATCCCCGATCGCAGAAACCTTGGCCGCAGTGCTGTGGGTGTAACCTTGGGAGGTTTGGCTTTCCCTTTTAGGCAGAAGGGGTGGTTTCCAAAGGAGGGGCTTAAGAATCGCACCAAAAACTTGCTTTTTGGGGCGATGGCTCAGCCCCTCCTTGGCGCCTTCTTTGCGCAACTTTCTTTGCGGAAAGAAAGTTGCAAAAAACAATTCTTTCTTGTTCTATCTTCTCAACTAACAATTTGAAGAAACAAACGCGTTAAGAAGAAATTAACCCCACCCCACCTGAAAAACTACTCCTTCAACCTCTCCTCCACCGTTCTGCGGCAGGCCGACAGCCGTTCATCGACCTCTCTGCGGTCCTGTCCCTTCGCCATAAAATACATCTTCATCTTAGGCTCGGTGCCAGAAGGACGGATCACCAGCACGGTATGATCGGTAACGTAATACAGCACATCCGACGTGGGAAGGCCCGTGGGCTCCGCTTTACCGTCAGCCACGGTGGTCACGGTGCCAAGCTTGTAATCCTTCACCGTGCGAACCGGCTCACCGCCGATCTCGGCAAACGGCTCCTCCCGAAGGGAGGCCATCCGCTGCGCCATTTTTTTCTTGCCGTCGGCGCCTGTCATAGCCATGCTCATGACCGCCTCTCCGTAATGCCCGTAGCGGGCGTAGAGGGAAGCCAGGGCATCCTTCAAGGTCATGCCCTTGGCACGGTAATGGGCTGCCATCTCGGTGACCAAAAGGGCCGCCACCACGGCGTCCTTGTCCCGGGCGTAGGTGCCCTTGAGATAGCCGTAGCTCTCCTCAAAGCCGAGGAGATAGGTTCCGACGCCCTTGGCCTCATGATTCTTAATGACCTCGCCGATAAACTTGAAGCCGGTCAGCACGTCAAACATCCTGACACCGTTCGCGGCGCAGATCTCCGAGGCCAGCTCGGTGGTCACAATGCTCTTGACGGCATAGGCGTCGGCAGGCACGCCGCCCTTTTCACGGTAGGCGGTAATGATATAATCCAGAAGCAGGCATCCCACCTGATTGCCGGTCAGCTCGGTATACCCCTCGCCGTCGCGGACGCTGATACCCATGCGGTCGGCGTCGGGGTCGGTGGCGATGATCAGATCACATCCGTTAGCCGCCGCCAGCTCCTTTCCCAGGGCAAAGGCCTCGGGAAACTCGGGGTTGGGATAACGAACGGTGGGAAAGTCCCCGTCGGGCTCCATCTGCTCGGCAACGGTGAGGACGGTCTTCAGCCCTGCGCGGCGTAGCACCTCGGGCACCAGCCGGTAGCCCGCCCCGTGCAGGGGGGTATATACGATGGCCATATCCCCTTGAGACGGGATGGTATTCCCATCGACCTGCTGGTCCAGGACACAGGTTAGATACTCTTCATCCAGCTCCGCCCCCACCAGGGTAATGCATCCCGCCGCCAAAGCCTCGTCGTAGGGCATGGCTTTCACGCCCCCAAACACATCGCAGGCGGCGATACGGGCCGATACCGCCTCGGCCTGCTCGGGACCCAGCTGGGCGCCGTCGGCCCAATAGGCCTTGTAGCCGTTGTATTCCTTCGGGTTGTGGGAGGCCGTGATGTTGATGCCGGCCATACAGCCAAGCCGGCGGACGGCAAAGGAAAGCTCGGGGGTAGGCCGGGGGCCGTCAAAGAGGTAGCACCCGATGCCGTTCCCCGCCAGTACCTCGGCCGACACCTTGGCAAACAGCGGGGAGTTGTTGCGGGAATCGTAGGCAATGACGACCGTGCCGCCCCCCTGTTCCTTGATATAATCGGCCAGCCCTTGGGTAGCGTGAGCCACGGTATGCGCGTTCATATACCCGATACCGACTCCCATGACTCCCCGAAGACCGGCGGTGCCGAAGCTCAGAGGAGAGGAAAAGCGAAGTGCCAGCTCCTCCTCGTCGTCCCGGATAGCGGCAAGCTCCGCCTTCTCGGCATCACTCACCTTGGGAGAGGAGAGCCATTTTTCATACTCGTTTTGAACCGTTTGCTCCATGATACCGTTCCTTTCCGGAATGCTTTTCTCCAAACAGTCCCGTGGGGACAAAATCGGGATGCTCCAAATGCAAAAAGCTCAGAAAGCCGCAAAAGCCCTCCTCCGCCACACGCATGACAAGATCGTAGCAAGGGGTGCTGCCCGACACCGAGGACACCGAGACGGTCTGCATCCCGCAGACCTCGGCAGCAGCAAGAAGATAAAAGAGATCCTCCGTCTCCACGCGAAACTCAAAACAATGTTCGCCACCATCGGCAGGGATGTCTATGGTGCGCTTTAGGAGAGCAAACAGGGTGCTTCCCTCGTCCTCGGAGGCCTGCACGCGGCAGACCGAAACGATCTTAAGACCGTATTTCATAATCAGCCCGCGAAATCCCGCCAACCGTCCGTCGGTGGAATTTTCAAGAGGCAAGATCGCGTAGGCACAGCGGCCGCAATAGACGTTTTCGCAGGCCTCGGCAAATTCATGACCGTAGAGGACCTTGGGGTCAACCATGTCCTCGGTAAAGACGCGGTACGCCGTGTCGGCATAGGAGCTTCGCAGGTAGGATACCGTTTCGTTTTCCTCTGCCGAGGGCTCGCCGAAAAAGGTCCCCGCCCCCCGCAGCCCCCGGATCCCGAGGGTGTCGCAAAGACGGCAGAGCAGGACGCCCTTTTCCATAGCCGAAAGCCCCTTTTCCAGGGAGGCGATCCGCTTGCGGTTCACCGCGGCCACGTCGGGGGCAGTCCGTTCGGTAAGAGCACGGTATTTGGCGGCAAAGGACTCGTCACGGAAGAAGATCTCCTCCTCTCCCGCCTCATCGCAAAGGAGGTCGGCCAGCTCTCCCAGGTGGGCAAGCTGCTTCTCTAAAGCTCCCGTCCGTGCCCGATCCATGCGGGCAAGATTTGCGGTAAGGATATTCTGTTTTTCACTTGCCATACCCAACCTCCCAAATCAACCGACATTGCAAGGGAAATCATAAGGGGCTTTGCCCCTTGCCCCACCACTTTCTTTCAAAGAAAGCGGGAAAGAAGCGTCCTGCAAAAACCTCGTTTTGCGGGAGCTGTATCAGGTACATACCCTATCCATGCGAAAAACGCAGTTTTTCGCCATATAAAAGTTTTTGGGGTGCAGGGGGATTTTTTCAAAAATCCCCCTTGCCGGGGTCCGGGGCAGCGCCCCGTCCCTCACGTTCTCTTATACCAATTTCCCAAGCACCTCGTAGCTTGCCGCAAGAAAGTCGCGGAGCTCGTCGGCGGTCAGCTGTCGCTGACCGATCAGCGCCAGCATGTAAAGATACTTGGCGGCGGCCTCGTCGGGCTTTTCGGCCAGGCGGCGGATGGTATCGCAGCCGGCGTTCAGCACCAGCTCGCCCTCCGGCGCCGGCATATCGCCGCCCATACCGTAGAGCTTCATCATCTCACCAAAGCGCCGCTGCTCCTCCGATACCGTCAAAATAGCGGGAAGAGTCGCGTCCTTTAAGGTTTCAAAGCGCACCGTCAGCTTGTCATGGCCGCTGACCTTCTGAAAGAGGTCGACCAGCTCTTGGCTTTCATACCCCTCGCCGTCCCCCTTCAGGGCGTCGGCCACGCCGGCATCCACGCGGAGGAACTTTATGCTTCTGTCCTGCTCCACCATGGAGATAAACTGGTTATCCAGCCCCTTGTCAAGGTAGGCAAGCTCGATGCCCTCGGCCTCCAGCATGGCGATATACTGGGCCTGGGCGGCCTTGTCGGTGGCGTAATACACGGTGTTCTCGTGCGTTTCCTTGGCGGCTTCCAGGTACTCGTCCAGCGTCACGGTCTTGCCGTTTGTCAGGGGGTACAGGAGCGAGCCCTTCACGCGGTCGTAGAATTTCTTATCACGGAGACAGCCGTACTCGGCAAAGATCTTAATATCGGGCCACAGTGCCTCGTACTTCTCCCGCTCGGTGTTGAAGAGGGCGTTGAGCTTGTCGGCCACCTTCTTCACGATGTGCTGGGACATCTTGCTCACGTAGCCGCTGTTCTGCAGATAGCTTCTCGACACGTTCAGCGGCAGCTCGGGACAGTCCACTACCCCGCGGAGCATCAGAAGAAATTCGGGAATGACCTCCTTGATGTTGTCAGCCACGAACACCTGGTTATAATAGAGCTTCACCTGTCCCTCAAGGCTCTCATATTCATTCGTGATCCTGGGGAAATAAAGGATACCCTTAAAATTCAAGGGATAATCGGCGTTGATGTGAATATAGAATAGCGGCTCGCGGTAATCGTGAAAAACCTTCTGATAGAAGGTGAGATATTCCTCCTCGGTACAGTCGGAGGGATTCTTGGTCCAAAGGGGCGTCACGTCGTTTACCGGCTTGGGAGCCTCCGGCTCCTTCCCTTCCTCGGTAGCGGCCGCTTCCGGCCCGGCACCCTCGTAGTAGATCTCCACCGGCATGAAGGAGCAATATTGCTCAAGGATACCCCTAAGACGACTGTCGTTCAGGTACTCCTCCTCTCCCGCCGCCACGTGCATCACCACGTCGGTGCCGCGGGTGGTCTTGTGGGAGGGCTCCATGACGTACTCGCCGTTCTCCCCACAGACCCAGCGGACGGCCGGGGCATCGGTGTAGGACTTGGTCTCCACCGTCACGGTGTCAGATACCATGAAGGAGGAATAGAATCCGAGACCGAAATGACCGATGATGCCGTTTGCGGCGGCGTCCTCTCCCTCATATTTCTTGATAAAGTCAAGGGCTCCCGACAGAGCGATCTGGCAGAGGTACTTATCCAGCTCCTCCTCGGTCATACCGATACCGTTATCCGAGACGGTAATGGTGCCGGCCTCCTTGTCAGCCTTGACGGTAATGCGGTAGTCGTCGTTCAACTCCACCTGTCCCAGCGAGGACAGACGGCGGAGCTTGGTCACGGCATCGCAGGCGTTGGACACGATCTCGCGCAAAAAAATATCCTTATCGGAATAGAGCCACTTTTTGATGATGGGGAAAATATGCTCGGTCTCAACCGAAATACCGCCCTTTCTTACGTCTTCCATATGATACATCCTTTCCTTCGGGCACGGCCCGTATACACAATTTCATACGTTATCATTTTATAATATATTAGACGGAATTTCAAGGAAGAAATGTTAATTTTTTCATGAAATACACACTTCCGCCTCCGATCGTTCGACAGAATCCCGCCCATAAGAAAAAATCCACGGGGATTTTGTCAAATGCCACCGCCATCTTGACAAAACTCATGTTTTTTGTTATCCTATTCGTAGATGATTTGAAAGGAGTATGGCGATGTCAACCACCCGTATCGGCCTTCGACTTCTCCTCTTCGCTGTACCGGCATTTCTTTTGATTCAATTTGCCGCAGCATTCGCCGTCCCTACCTTCCAAGCATGGGATCGGAAAAACACGGTCAATTCATCCACTAACACCGCCGTCGCCACGATCACGGTAATCGACATGTACTATTTCGATGACGATGGCGAACTAATGATCGAGCATAATTATGATATTGTCGCCCCCCTCTGCTCCTACGTCTCCGTCGCTGTCGATACCACCGAGGATTTATATACCACACTGTGTCAAACGGTCAAGGTCGGCGACACCCTTACCGTCACCTATCTGCCCGATTTCCAAGACTCCTATAACTGTGCTCCGGCCCTGGGCCTCGCCGTCGACGACACGGTCATTCTGACCCCCGAGGAGGGACGGGCACGCTATCTTGCCAAGCAATCGGACACCCTGCGGCGCTTCGGTATACCCGCCGCCATTTGCGGGGCGGCCACCCTCCTTTTTTCCGTTCTTGCCGTTTGCGAGGCCGTGCGGTACCGTAAATGCTTTCAAGCGCTACCTGACAACTGCTCCCATCCGATGTAAGCGGGCGCGATTTGCCAAATCCTGCCCTCGACACCTTTCCCCTTGACAATTCCGAAAAAAATATGCTATAATACCATACCACCCTAAAGGAAAGGAGCCCGACATGGCGGACAAAAAGGACAAACGCATCATCGCCCAAAACAAAAAGGCCCGCCACGACTACTTCGTGGAGGACACCTACGAGGCAGGCATTGAGCTCTTCGGCACCGAGGTCAAGTCCCTTCGGGGCGGCAGAGTCAATCTGAAGGACTCCTTCTGCCGTGTGGAGGACGGCGAGCTCTTCGCCTACGGCGTCCACATCAGCCCCTACGAGCAGGGCAACCTCTTCAATCGGGAGCCGCTGCGTGTCAAGCGTCTCCTGATGCACAAGAAGGAGATCGTCAAGCTCTTCGGCCTCGTGGGACGAAAGGGCTACGCCCTGATCCCCCTCTCCCTCTATTTTTCCGGCTCCCGTGTGAAAATGGAGGTCGGCCTCTGTGTGGGTAAAAAGCTCTACGACAAGCGGGACAGCGAGGCCGAGCGCTCGGCCGCCCGTGACATCGATCGGGCCATGAAGGGGGCAAGAGAATAGAAGAATAAAACCGCAGGGCGGTTTTATAAAATGAAAAGGACAAGGGGCGACACCCCTTGGAGCCCCGCTTCGTTCTTGCCGGGGAAAGAAGCAAGGAGGATTCTATCACCGCGTCGGCGGCATCTATGGGTGCGTAAAGGTTTCGACGGGGACTATGAAGCAAGGTAAGCGAGCAGAGCCGAGACAATCTCTTAAAAAGGTCTCACAAAAAACAAACGCTAATACTGAATTAGTAGCCGCTTAATGCGGGCCGCGGCCAAACGTGCCGCCCGTTCCCCTCGGAGTAACAGCGGACCGAACGGGAGCGTCATTTACGCTGTGAACGTGAGCCGCCAGTCGCTCTTATAACGGCCACGGATAAAAGAGCTGCCTCCCCCGAGGCTTGTCGGTTGGACAACGGGGAGGGAGATATTCCCAACCGAATACGCTCGTAGAAGGCCTCGTGGATCGGTTTTCGGACAGGGGTTCGATTCCCCTCGCATCCACCAAAAAGAGAACACCCCCTCGTGGGGTGTTCTCTTTTTGGTTAATGAATGGAGGGAATCGAACGGGTCGGTAGTGAATGACCTGCCGGTGGCAAGCCAGAGCCGACCCTGACCGAGTGCCGACGAGGCACGAGATCGATTCCCCTCGCTTGTTTGAGGGCAACGCCCTCCGTCTGCAAGATTCCCCTCGCGGGCTGATTCACGGAGGGAATCGAACGGGTGGGTGTCTTTTCTTTTTCAAGTATCACCCCACGCCACGTCGATCACGACAAAGCGGATGCTCTTCATCTTCTGCTCCTCCGGGGGGCGTCGTCGGCGAGATTCCAAGAAATGGCTCCCGATCTCTTACGTCTCGTCCTTGTTCATCAACTTCTCAATCAATTCGTTAATGCCTTGATCATTTGTCAGTTCATATGCAATTTTTAGGCAATAAATAGCGCCTTCGGTCTGCCCGTCTTGTGCGAAATGCTTTCCATAAGAAAAAGCCAAGCCAAGAACATCATCGGATGCACCAATAGGAAAACCGTACTTAACCCCATATTCCTGTAATTCATCAAGGGTAGGTTCTTTAAATCCTCTGGGCGCTTTTGTCTGAATATAATACAGCTCAGACTGAGCTGTTTTGTTTTCGCTATCGTACTGTAAGCTCATCAGATAACATCCGGCCGCCTCTTTATACAGTTCTTTTTCGACGAAATAATAACCCAAGTTTCTATAGCATCTCGCGAGATCTGCGGCTTTAAATGCATATTGAAACGTTTCTTTTGTAAGCTCTGCGAATTGCTCAATTTCACCAAGCACCTTATAGGTTTCCATATATTCAAATGCAATCTTTGCATTTACCGGATTCCATCTTCTTGCTTTCGATAAAATATTACGAGCCTCTACGTAACGCTTTTGTTCAAATAACAAGCTGCCGTGTTGAAAATAAATTTCGGCAAACGGAAGCTCCACTTGTCGTATGGTTTTTTCGGGATTATTATAAAACTCATACATTAATTCTTCGAAAAATTCATAAAACGAGAAATATTCACTTACCTCATCGCTTTTGAACATTGGGTTTCTTTCAACACTTTCTACCAATGCCTCGCTCAACTTCATGGCGGTTGCCAGGTTGTTTTTATAGATGTTAAATCTTATCTCATCCAATGTGGCTTCAACGCCCTTCAATTCGTTATCGATCACTTTACCGAGTTCTTCTTTTCTGTCCGCAGGAATGAGTTCATACATCATTCTTCCGCAAGCCCGGAGAATTTCTTGCGACATTTTGTGGTTTTTATATTTCTCCATTTGAGCTTTCAGATACTGCATATCAGCCGCAGCATCGCCTGTGAGCCCCTGCGTGATTTGTCCGATTATTCTGTTGTAAGTCATAATCATAGTAAATACCCTTACTACCGTAAAAACATTGCCCTTTGTCTTTTTAATGCCCGGGGAAGGCATCTTACCCCACGCTCTCCGTGCCCTCATCGATCACGACAAAGCGGATGCTCTTCATCTTCTGCTCCTGCAGGGGGCGGTTGTTCACGTTGGTCTTCACCGAGGCGATCTTGTCCACCGTATCCATGCCGGCAATTACCTTACCGAAGGCGGCGTACTGCCCGTCAAGACGGAAATCGTCCTCGTGCATGATAAAGAACTGACAGGAGGCGCTGTTGGGATCGTTGGTGCGCGCCATGGAGATCACCCCGCGCTCGTGCTTCAGGTCGTTCTGCACACCGTTGGCGGCAAACTCGCCCTTAATGGTGGGAGAGGTTCCGCCGTAGCCGGTACCCTTGGGGTCGCCGCCCTGGATCATAAAGCCCGCAATGACGCGGTGGAAGATCAGCCCGTCGTAAAAATTCCCGGCCACCAGGTTTTTGAAATTCTCAACGGTGATGGGTGCCGTCTCAGGATAGAGCTCCACCAGGATCATGGCGCCGTCGGTCATCTCGATTTTGACAAAATTCGTCGGTTCGTCCGTTTCCTCAAAGAGAAAATCCTCCACCTTCCCTTCCGAGGGGGCGGTAGGCGAGGGCTTTTGGCAAGATACCATCAGACCGAGAGCCACGATCATCGTCAGTAAATAAGCAACAAAGCGTTTCATAAAAAATCCTCTCCAACATCGTTTATAGCCTCAAGTATACCATAAAACGAAGGTAAAATCAACTGCCCTTGTGAATTTGCAGGAAATAATCGGTATATAATAGGCTTACCGACGCCGAGAGGAGGATACTCATGAACGATCTGCCGAAAAGCGGTTACCGACGCGTCCTGGTCCTTGCCGCCTACGTCCTTTTGGGCCTGGCCCTGGGCTTCGTTCTGCTGAAATATCTCTTGAAGCCCCTGCTTCCCTTCCTCCTTGCCTGGGGCATCGCCATGGCGGTGCGGCCTACGGTCAAGGCCATCTGCTCCCGCACGAGGCTGCCGCAAAAGGTGGTTTCCTTTGTTGCGGTCTTGTTCGTATTTTTACTGATCCTGGGCCTTTTGACCGCCCTTTGCGGTCGCATGGTCGGTGAGCTGCGGGAGCTGTCCGACGATCTCATGGCCGACGCGGCCGGGATCGTGGAGGACCTTTTCGATTCGATCCGCAGCTTGACGGAGCGGCTCCCCTTCCCCGATCGGGCGGATCATCCCGAGGCGGCCGATCGAATCCGGCAGGCCGTCACGTCCATGATCGAGGATACCGTCAGCCGTTTTTCCGCCGCTATTCCCGCGGCCCTCATGTCCTTTGTCTCGGCACTGCCGGGGATCCTCCTGTTTACCGTGGTAACGGTCGTGGCCACCTTCTACATGGGAACCGACGTAAGCCACGTCAATTCCTTCATCGCCCGCCAGCTCCCCGCCTCCTCCCGCCACTACCTCTTTGAAGCCAAGAAGAAGCTGGCCTCTGCCGGCATCCAATACGTTAAAGCGTATCTAATGCTTTTATCCATTACCTTCGTTCAGCTTCTCATCGGTTTTTACTTTTTGAAGATCCCCTACGCCCTGACGCTGGCAGCCATCATCGCTCTCATCGACATCCTCCCCGTCCTGGGGGTGGGAACGGTGCTGGTGCCGTGGGCGGCGGTTCTTTTGATCCGCGGAGACGTCTACACCGGCGTCGGACTTCTCATCGTCTTTGCCGTCATCTGGATCATGCGGCAGATCATCGAGCCCAAGCTGGTGGGGGACAGCATCGGCCTCTCCCCCCTTGTCACCCTCATCGTCATGTACGGGGGCTATTACTTCATGGGCTTTGCCGGGCTCTTTGTCTTTCCGCTGGTGATGATCCTGCTGAAAAATCTGAACGATATCGGCGTCCTGCGCCTCTGGAAGCCCTAACAGGGCGGCGATCGCCCCGTTCCGGGGCCTCCCGCCCACTTTTTTGTGCCAACGGGACGAAAAGTGACCGAAAAATCGTGATTTCTTTGGAAAAATCCCGAAAAAACCCTTGCTATCGGGGCAATCTTGTGGTACAATAGTATTTGTAAAAACTTGGGCGATGCCCATCCGGACGCGAAAACGGCCGTCGGCGCCGCGTTTGGAATTACAAAACATTTTTATTACCGACGGAGAAGAAAGAGGTATATGCCATGACCAAGACCGATCTCATTGCTGCTGTTGCCGAGAAAACCGGCCTGAAGAAGAAGGACGCTGAGGCCGCTGTTGCCGCCGTTCTTTCTACCGTTTCCGAGACCCTCGCAAAGGGCGAAAAGGTTTCCCTCGTCGGCTTCGGCACCTTCGAAGTCAAGGAGCGCGCTGCCAGAGACGGCAGAAATCCCTTCACCGGCGAAGCCATCAAGATCGCCGCTTCCAAGCGCCCCGTTTTCTCTGCCGGTAAGGCCCTGAAGGATCAGGTTCAGTAATCATGCGCCTGGACAAGTACCTGAAGGTCTCCCGCCTCATCAAGCGCCGCACCGTTGCCAACGACGCCTGCGATAACGCTCACGTCACCGTCAACGGCCGTCCCGCCAAGGCGTCTTACGACGTCAAGGAGAACGACGTGATCGAGATCTCCTTCGGCGAGCGCAGCGTGCGGGTTCGGGTCCTTGCCGTCAAGGAGCACACCCTCAAGGCAGACGCCTCCTCCCTTTACGAGGTCCTGCCCTAAAAGCCATCGCAACATTGTCATGACGACGCCTCCGTTTTCATATACTGACGTTAGATCAATGTGAAAACGGAGGCGTCTTATGACAGAAAAACGTGAACCCGTCAATCCCCGGCCGGAAGGACAGCGACTGCTCCTGCTGGACCGCAAGGTATTGGAGCTCACCGACGTGGAGGACGTCGTCAGCTTTGACGAGACCGGTGCGGTCCTCCGTACCGGACAGGGAATGCTGGCGCTGGACGGCGAGGATCTCCACGTGGTGATGCTGGACCTCAGCGGCGGCTGCCTCAAGATCGAGGGGAAGATCAACGGGCTCTTCTATTCCGACGCCGGAGGCGGCAAAAAGGCCGTCAAGCGTCTCTTCCGCTGATGCTGATCCCCGTGGCTCGGGAGGCGTTTTTGCCTCTGCTCCTGCTGTCCCTTGTGGCGGGCTGGTGCTTCGGCGCCCTCTACGACGTCTTCCGTATCCGCCGGGTGGCCTTTCGCCTGCCAAGGGAGGAAGACGCCCCTCAGAAGGGATTCCGCCGCCTGCTTTACCGCAATCTGGAACGAACCGACACCCTGCTTTGCTTTGGAGAGGACATTCTCTTTTCCCTCTTTGCAACGGTGGTGCTCATCCTTATGGATTTTAAGCTCTACTTCGGCGTTCCGCGATGGTACGCCCTCGGGGCGGCCGTCCTTGGCTTTTGGCTCTACCGCATCACCCTGGGACGGATCGTCATGCGCTCGGCCGAGCGCGTCATCGGCCTGATCGGCGCCGCCGTCGGCTTTCTGCGCCACCGCGTCCTGTCGCCCGTCGCCGGGCGTATCAAGGGCTGGATCCTCACCTGTCACCGCAGGGCAGTCCATCAAAGAGAATTGGCATACACCAAGGCAGAGGAAGCCCGCATGCTGGCGATCTTTTCGGGCGAGGAAGCCCCAAGGAAACAACAAACCAACGGAAAGGAAACGAAACGGAAGTATGAAGAAAACGGCTCGCTTTAATTTCTTCATCAAGCTGACCATTTTGGTGGTCATTTGTTTCTGCGCCGTGAACATTCTCCGTCTCCGCGGGGACTACAACCACCTCCTCGACCAGGAGAAGGAGCTTTTGGAGGAAAAGGAGCGCTACGAGGATGAGATTGCCCGTCTGAAGGAGGACCTCCTTCACGATATGGACGACGATTATATCATGCGTATCGCCCGCGAGAAGCTCAATTATTATCTTCCCGATGAAATTATCTTCTTTAATGACCGCTGATTTTGCGGTTTTTTGCCGATTCCCTTGATTTTATCGTCGAAATCGTATATAATGAATACTGTATCGAACCGTTTTTCAACGTAAAGCGGGGATACGGTATTTTCTTTTTGCATACCAACCCAATCTGATGACGGGAGAACGATATATGAAGCCATTATCGGGACACGAAAAGACTGCCTTCGGCATAGCGGGCGTCATGGCGCTGCTCTTTGTGGGAGCAACGGTTTTGGCGGGCGTTTTGCTATATACGCTGAAGGGCACCGAGCGGGATTTTTCCGATTACCGCAGCAAGACCGAGATCGAGCTGTCGGATCTTGAGAAAGAAAAGAATCAAAACGCCGCCTACCTTTCGGAGCTGAACAAGCAGCTGAGCCTGGCAGAAAAGAACAAATCAGAGCTGGAAGCCCGCATCGACGAGACCGAAGCCGCGCTGAAGGAAATGGAGGGCTCCTTTGCCAACAAGGACGCGCTCTACGAATCCTTAACGGCTGAGCTTGAGACGCTCAAAAAGAGTCTGTCCGATAAGGAAAAGGAAATTGGCGACCTGAAGGACGATATTAAGGCCCTGGGTAAGCTGGCCTCGGTCAACCTGAACCGTCAGATGGAGGTGTTAAAGGAGCTGGAGAAGCTCCTTACCGAGGGTGCTCCCATGAACAAGGTAGAGACCCCGCTACTCGACGGAAACGGCAATCCCATGGTAGGGGAGGACGGCCTTCCCGCCACCGAGGTCCGCTACGTCTATCCCAAGATCTCGGTCTACTACGAGGACATCGGTCGGGGCTATTGCTACGGCTGGAACGAAAACACCGCCTTCTCCTCCGCCAGCTGTGTCAAGGCACCTTTTGCCCTGTCCATCTTAACGGAGGCCTCGGCGGAGAAGGCGACCTATGACCGTCTTCTGGCCGAATACGTGGCCCAGCACGGCCCCACCGACCTACTGCCCGATTACGTGTGGACCTATGACATGAATAAGGTCTTCACCTACACCGAGAAGGGCTATCAGTCGGGCTCGGGCGTCATCAAAAACGACCCCTACGGTACGGAATACACCTATTCCCAGCTGTTCCAGAAGATGCTCAAATACAGCGATAACGTAGCCTTCCACGAGCTGAAGGAGGCTTACGGCACCTCCAAGCTGAAGGCTCTGGCCAAGAGCATGGGCACCAAGACCATGAAAAACAACGTCTACCGTGCCACCGCCGCAGATCTCGGCAAGAGCATGAAGGCCATTTATGAGTTTATCGAAAGCGACGCCGCCTACGCACCCCTCATGCGGGACGCAATGAAATCCTCCATTCACACCGTCATGATCGGCTCCGGCGTTTCCCCAAAGAAGATCGCGCATAAATACGGCTGGGATACCGACGCCTATCACGACATGGCCATCGTCTACGATAAGCACCCCTACGTCCTCGTCTTCATGTCCGACATGGACGGCGGCGGTAAGGAGGTCAACGCCTATATCCAAAAGGTAGTGGGCTTGATCGACGATCTTCATGAAAACTTCTACAAATAATCCGGTCCTCACCCCGGCGGTGGGAAACGGCGTTCTGCTCCTTACCTGTGACGAGGACGGAGCCCTCTCCCTCAGCCGATACGGCGCCGCCTCTCTTGTTATCCGTCCCGTCGGGGGCGGGAGCCACGTAGAAACGCGGCAGGAGGGCGGCGTTCTGCATCTTTGCTGTTACGGATTACCTCCCGCCGCCGACCCCACCCTGTCCCGAACCGCCGTCACAGTCACCGTCACCTGCCACAGCCAAAAACCGGAAGTGGCCCTTGAGGTGCTTGCCGCCCACGACCTCACGCTGAGACTTTCCCCTGTCGATTCCCTCCGCTTTGCCCGAAGCGGCGACCGATTTTGGGCGACGAGCCTCGGCCTCCTCGGTGTTGCCGAGGGACAGGTCCATCTGAACGAGGACGAAGGAGCCCTGACCTTCACCACAGGATATAGCCGTTTGAAGCTCCGTCTTGACGGAGAGCATCCTGCCCTCCCGCTCCCCTCTCGGAGAGAGCCCCGACGTCATACCGAGCCGAAAACGGCGAAGGAGTCGGCAAGCGCCGCGCTTTGTCGGGCGCTTCGGATACGCCAAAGCGCCGAAGGGGGCTTCTGTCTTGGCGAGGGGCCCATCGCCATAACGGAGCAATGCGCCCTTCTCTCGCACCTGATTTCGGAGGGGGATCCCTTGCCCTGCGATGCCTTTTTCCATTATATCCAATCGCTTTTGAAGGCCGATCACCGTCTGCCCCATGCAGCCACCGCCGACGGCAGGGATACCGTCCCCTCGGCTTGGGACGGTTCCTCCGAGACCGCCCTGCTCCTGGCGATGAAGGCATATGCGGAACGGTTTGGCCTGTCTCGCAATCAAGCCCTCCCTGCTCTGGCAGGCGAGGTAGCCGAGACGCTGGTGACCGCTTACCGCGGGAAGACTCTCCCGAAGGAGGCCCGCGAAGCCCTCGCCTTCGCCTTATCGGCCTGTCGTCAGGCCGCCTCAAAGGGACGGCGGTTTCGTATTGCTTCCCTGCTGGATCACGCCGCTTGCCGTAAGGACTCGGCAGACAGCACCCGCCCACTGCACACCGTTACACTGCCATCTCCCACGGAGGAGAGGTAACCTCTTAAGAAAGAAGCCATGATCATGTTAGGTGTTCTCGTCAATACCGCCACCGTTCTCCTTGGCGGCCTCATCGGTTGTTTTCTCAAAAAGGGATTCCCCAAGCGGGTGGCCGACGCCATTCTCTTTGCCCTCGGGCTTTGTATCGTTTACATCGGCATCGACGGGATGTTCGAGGGAAGCAATACTCTCATCCTCATCGTCTCCATTGCCATCGGTACCACCATCGGCACGGCCCTTGACCTGGACGGCAGGATCCACCGTGCCGCCCATCGCATTGAGGAACGCTTCCGCAAAACCGACGGCGACGGCCCTTCTCTTGCCGACGGCATGGTCAGCGGCAGTCTGCTGTTTTGCGTAGGCGCCATGACCATCGTGGGGTCCCTGAACGCCGGCTTTGGAGACCACACCATGCTCTTTATCAAATCGGCGCTGGACTTTGTTTCGGCCATGATGCTCTCGGTCACCCTGGGAGCCGGCGTCATGCTGTCCTCGGTCACGGTGTTCCTGCTGCAGGGCGCGTTGGCCCTGCTTGCCGTGGGGATCCGCCCCTATATGGGAGATGCCCTCATCGGCGAGCTGACCTGCGTCGGCTCTCTCATGGTCGCCGTCATCGGCCTCAACATGGCGGGGATCACCAAGGCCAAGGTAGCAGATCTCCTGCCTGCCCTTGTGCTGGTTCCCCTGTTCTATTGGCTTTTTGGCCTCATCCCCGGCTTATCGTAAAGGAGGAGCGCATATGGATACGCTTGCCCCCGTCGTCATCACCCGCTGTCAGCACTACGATACCGACGCGATCCTCTCCCTTCTGCGGGAACATGCCCCCAAGATCGGGCTGACTCGCGAGGCCATCACCGGCAAAAGAGTGGCCGTTAAGCCCAATCTCCTTCTTGCCTACCGTCCTGAAAAGGCCGCCACCACCCACCCCGCAGTGATGGAGGCGGTCATCCGCCTGCTCCGGGAGCTGGAGCCGGCTTCCCTTATTATCGCCGAGAGCCCCGGCGGGGTCTATCACGAAAAGACACTCTTACATATCTATCAAGAAACGGGCATGACCGGTGTCGCCGAGCGCACCGGCGTTCCCTTGAACTACGACACCTCCTACCGTTCCTTTCCTATGCCCGACGGTGTGACCGCCAAGAACGTGGACATGATTGTGCCCATTCACGAGGCCGACGTGATCGTCAACGTCTGCAAGCTCAAGACCCACGCTCTGGCCACCATGACGGGGGCCGCCAAGAATCTGTTTGGCGTCATTCCCGGCATCAATAAGTTTGAAATGCACGCCCGCTTTAAGAAGCCCTCCGACTTTTTCTCCATGGTCATCGACCTGAATGCCGAGCTGGACCGCCAAAAGACGGTGTTCCACCTTTGCGACGGCATCGTGGGTATGGAGGGAGACGGCCCCTCGGGCGGCACCCCCAAGGAGGCGGGTGTCCTGCTTATGAGCCGCAATCCCTTCAACCTTGACACCGCCGCCGCGTCTCTGATGGGCTTTACGGGACGGGTGCCCCTTCTTGCCATGGCCGCCGAGCGAGGGCTCTGCCCGGCCGACCCCGCCTTGCTCAAGGTCGAGGGCGTCTCTCCCCGCAACGTTGGGTGCGGCGATTTTCTCCTCCCCGACGCCAAGAAAGGCCGCCGCTTTGACCTGATCCCACCCTTCCTGCAGCCCAAGCCCTTTATCGACCGTACCCTCTGCCGCGGCTGTCAGCTCTGCATGAAGAGCTGTCCCCAAAAGACCATCATCATGGTCAAGGGAAAGGCCAGGATCAAGGACGGCGGCTGCATCAAATGCTTCTGCTGTCAGGAGCTTTGCACCTTCAAGGCCGTTAAGATCAAAAAAAGCTTTATTTATAAGATTTTGGAATGAGTATGAAACAAGTCACCGAGCTTGCCTACGGCAAGATCAATCTGTACCTCGACGTACTGGGAAAACGGAAGGACGGCTACCACAACATCAAAAGCGTCATGCAGACCGTCTCGCTTTCTGACACCGTGACCGTCACGAAGGCAGAGACCGTCTCCATGACCTGCTCCGATCCCACTCTGACCTGTGGGGAGGATAACCTGTGTATCCAAGCCGCCCGCGTCTTTTTTGCCGCCTACGGAAGGAGCGGTTGCCACGTTCATCTGAATAAAACCCTCCCCCGCCAGGCAGGCATGGGAGGCGGCAGCGCCGACGGCGCAGCAGTCCTCCGCGGACTGAACCGCCTTTACGGAGAACCCTTTCCCCTTGGTAATCTTTGCGCCTTAGGAGCCAAGATCGGTGCCGACGTCCCCTTCTGCGTTTTGGGAGGAGGCGCGGCCCTGGCCGAGGGCATTGGCGAGATCCTGTCGCCCTTCCCCTCCCTCCCCCCCTGCCATCTGGTCGTCGTGGGAGGCAAAAGCAGGATCTCCACCCCCAAGGCCTACGGGGTCCTGGACACCCTCCCCTCCATGGGACAGGGCAATTTCGACGCCTTTGCCGCCGCTATGAAGAAGGGTGACCTCACTGCCATTGGGCAGGCCCTCTATAACCGCTTTGAGGACGCCGTCCCCGAGAGTCAAGTCATTCTAGAGCATCTCTTGAAAAATGGCGCCTGCGGCGCCCGCATGACCGGCTCGGGCGCCACCGTGTACGGTCTGTTCTCCGATAAGCTGTCGGCCGATACGGCCTGCCGGGCTCTCCGTGCGGCCGGCTACACCGCCGTCACCGCAACGCCGGTATAACGGCCGCGCAAAATACTCCGATAAGGGAGAGGATACGCCCTTCCGCCCCCAAGCGCAGGCGCGTATCACAATGCTATGAAACCGTTTTTTACCAAAATCAAGGAGCTCTGCCGCCGCATCATAGCTTGGTTCGGCGCCCATCCCGCTGCCACGATCGTCGTGATGGCCCTTGGTGTTGGGCTTTGCAACGAGATCCTCAGCCGCCGTTCCCTGTTTGCTGCGGTGGGCTTTGCCGTCACCAAGCCTCTCAGCTTTCTTTGCAACGTGGCCATCGTGTCGATGTTTCTCTCGCTCACGCTGCTGTTCAAGAGGCGTAATATCCTGATGTGCCTGGTATCCCTTTTGTGGCTAGCCATGGGCATCGCCAATTTCGTGGTGTGCTGCTTCCGGGCTACCCCTTTTTCGGCTATGGATTTTATCCTGGTGTTGAGCGTCTTCCCCATTCTTCCCCGCTACCTGACATGGCCGGGGCTGATCCTGTTGGTGCTTGCGCTGCTGGCCCTCATCGGCTTTTTGATCCGATGCCTGATCCGCGCCAAGCGGATCCCGGTTCGCAGGGCTTACGCCTTTACCACCGTCCTGTGCTCGGTAGCCGTGACGGCCGTTCTGATCGCCTCGGGCTATCTGTCAGGGATCTTTCCCCGGCACTTTTCCAATTTGGCTACCGCCTACCGGGAGCACGGCTTTACCTTCAGCTTTTCGGTTATTCTCCTGGACCAAGGGATCGATGAGCCGAAAGACTACGACGACGAAAAGATTCACGAGATCCTGTCGGGCATTCAGTCGGGAACCCCCGATTCGGCGGGAGACACCGATGCCCCGAACGTCATCTTCCTTCAGCTGGAATCCTTCTACGACCCCAAGCTTTTGCAGGGCTTTACCTTCACCGAGGATCCCACTCCCGTCTTTACTGAGCTGCGCGACCGCTGTCAAAGCGGTGTCCTCACCGTCCCCTCCGTAGGGGCCGGTACCGCCAACACCGAGTTTGAGGTACTGGCCGGTATGAGTCTTCAGTGGTTCGGCGCGGGGGAATACCCCTACGAAACGATTTTGCAAAGGAAGACCTGCGAGTCGGTGGCCTATAACCTGAAGGAGCATGGCTATACCGCCCACGCCGTCCACAACTACAAGGGAAACTTCTACGATCGAAACGACGTCTTTTCCCGCCTTGGCTTTGATACCTTTACCTCCCTGGAATACATGAACGACGTCACCTACAATGCCGGCGGTTGGGCCAAGGACACGGTTTTGCTCCGCTATATAGAGACCTGTCTTTCCACTACGAAGGGTCCCGACCTGGTGTACGGCATTACGGTACAGGGGCACGGCAAATATTCCGTCGACGCCGAGGAGGACGCTTCGCCGCACATAGGCATCACCGCCTGCCCCGAGGAGACCGATGCCGACGCCTTCACCTATTACGTCAATCAGCTCCACGAGACCGACGCCTTCCTCGGCGCGCTGATCTCCTCCCTTGAAGCGACGGGAGAGGAGACCTACGTGGTCCTGTTCGGCGACCACCTTCCCAACATCGGCATTGAAGAAGACCGGCTTCCCGCCGGCATGACGCTCTACGATACCGAATACCTGATCTGGCATAGCGGAGGTGAAACGGCCCCCGATCAAAACCTGAAGGCCTATCAGCTCTCCGCCGCCGTCATGAGCCGCCTGGGATGGAACGACGGCGTTCTCACCAAGCTCCATCAGACCTGGGCCGATAAGAAGGATTACCTGGTGTATCTGGAAATGCTCCAGTACGACATCCTCTACGGCCAGGGCTTCTGCTACGGGGGAGAGATTCCTTTTAAGCCCACAGACCTGAAAATGGGTGTTTTGGATATTGAGATCACCGATGTCCGTACCATAGGGGAAAATACCTATGTCAAAGGAAAAAACTTCACCCCTTACAGCCATGTCTACGTCAACGGCTTCCCCCGCTCGGTGGAGTTTGTGGATGAGAACACCCTGATGCTCACCGGCTTTCTTGCCGAAAAAGAGGACGTGTTCCGTGTGGTTCAGATCACCGACGGCATCTTCCAGCTCAGCACCACGGAGGATTACGTTTGGAAGTAACGCACCGCCCGCTTCTTGGAAAAGATACTTGCCAAAACGGTTTTGTTGTGATACAATGGTATCGGCACACCGTAAGATTGTGAAAGGATGCCTCGTTCGAGGCGAAAGCGACATATGAAAACCGACGTTGTCATCGTAGGTGCCGGCCCTGCCGGTATCTTCACGGCCCTGGAAATGATCCGAAAGGGCTCGAAGCAGAAGATCGTTTTACTGGACAAGGGGGCCTCGGTGGAAAAGCGAAGCTGCCCCAAATCCAAGACCAAGCAGTGCGTCAACTGCAAGCCCCACTGCCACATTACCACCGGCTTCTCGGGTGCCGGTGCCTTCTCGGACGGCAAGCTGTCCCTAAGCTGCGAGGTGGGCGGCGACCTGCCCCAGCTCATCGGAGAGAATCTGGCCCAGGAGACCATCGAATACGCCGACAAGATCTACCTGGAATTCGGCGCCGACGAGCATATCGAGGGGCTTGAAAACACCGAGGAGGTCAAGGACATCCGCAAGCGCGCCATTCAGGCGGGCTTACGCCTGGTGGACTGCCCCATCCGTCACATGGGAACCGAGAAGGCCCACGATATTTATCTGGCCATTGAGAAATACCTCGAAGCCAACGGCGTCGAGCTGCTCTTCCACTGCGAATGTACCAATCTGATCCTGGAGGACAGCGTTTGCCGCGGCGTCTACGTGGAGCAAAACGGCCGCGAATTTGAGATCCGCGCCGACCGTACCGTGGTAGCCACCGGCCGCCGGGGCGCCGACTGGCTGGAGCGCATCTGCGCCGAGCACAACATCGCCCATCAGCCCGGCACCGTGGACATCGGTGTCCGCGTGGAGGTTCGTAACGAAATTATGGAGACCGTCAACCGCGTTCTTTACGAGTCCAAGCTCATCGGCTATCCCAAGCCCTTCAAAAACAAGGTCCGCACCTTCTGCCAGAATCCCGGCGGCTTCGTCAGCCAGGAGAACTACGACGGCGGCCTTGCCGTGGTCAACGGCCACTCCTACAAGGAGCTAAAATCCAACAACACCAATCTGGCCATCCTCTGCTCCCATAACTTCAGCTCCCCCTTCAATCAGCCCATTGAGTACGCCAAGAAGGTGGGCGAGCTGACCAATATGCTGGGCGCCGGTCATATCCTCGTCCAGCGCTTCGGCGATATTCTCGACGGCAAGCGCACCTGGCCCAAGGAGCTGGCCCAGTCCAACATCAAGCCCACCCTCCCCGACGCCGTGGCAGGAGATATTACCGCCGCCATGCCCTACCGCGCCATGATGAATATCATCAACTTCATCCAGGCCGTGGACCACGTGGTGCCGGGCTTTGCCTCAACCGAAACCCTGCTCTACTCCCCCGAGCTGAAGTTCTACAGCAACCGCGTCAAGATGGACGAAAATCTCAATACCTCCATCCGCGGTCTCCATTGCCTCGGTGACTCCAGCGGCTGGACGAGAGGTCTGATGATGGCCTCGGTCATGGGCGTCATCATGGGACGGCAGATCGTAAGCGAGGAGCGCAAGGACTGATCCCTCCCTAAAGCAAAAATACCCCGACAGACCAAACGGTCTGTCGGGGTTTCTGTTTATTCGGCTGCCAGGTCGGAAAGCCGCCGCAGCACCTCGTCGGTACGAAGGCGGTCGGCCATATAGGCCTTGCGGAGCAGCTCTGCGGGGATGTGACCGTCGTACTTCTCAAAGACGGGACATTCCGAAGGGGAAACCAGCTCCTCAAGGCGGATGCCCTCGGCCAGCGCCATCTCGTTCAAGTGTTGAATCAGGCCTTGCCCGTCTCCCTGCTCCATCTTGAAGGTCATATAGTAACAGCCCTCGTATTCCATGGAGCTGATCTTGAAGGCCTTACCGTGACGGGAAATGAATTTCCGCAAGGTACGGAAGGAGCGGGTTCCCAGCCACGGGAACAGGCACCAGCTATACCCGCCGAGATGCACCAGCGAGCGGTTCAGCATACCGGTATTCCGTGCCACCCGACGAGCCACGTCGAGACGTTTTTGGGCGTTTTTCTTTAAATACGGGTAGACGGTGTCCTCCACGAGTACCTGCTTCATACGCTCTAAAATACGGGTATGGATCTCACCGAAGTCACCGGGCCAGGAGATCTCCATCTTGCCCTTGACCTCTTTGACGTAGATGAGCTTGCGGGGAATGTCCAGCTCCTCCACCTCCCACACCCGTCCCGCCAAGGCAAAGCGGTCGCCCACCGGCGGCGGGGTGGTGATGGTGCCGATCTCATCGGAGCCGCGGCGGACGGTGTAGTCCTCGCTGTCCTTGAAGACGGCATAGAACTTGAAGCTGTTGACCAGGCGCTCGCCCTTCAGCCCGACGATCAGCCCCTTTTCCTCGGTCATTTCCAGGTAATCGTTCTTCAGCATCGAAACGAGGAGGGTCTTGTAATCCTCGGGGGTGACCTCCGCAAAGGGCGGCAGGGTCAGCACCCGCTCGGCCAAGCGCTTGGCGCTCAACTCGCCCGAGGCGGCAAGGGTGCTCAGCGTCTGCTGGAACAGGAGGCTGAAGGGGAGCTTTTTCACGCTTGGCGGCTCGATGAACCGCTCCTCAAGATAAAGCTGCACGATGGCGATGGCCCGGAGAAGCCCCCAGGGCATCAGCTGGGGCAGAGGGGTGTTGGGCAGAGGATCCTCCTCACGGAAGACCATCATCATTTCGGGGGGTTCTCCCCGCCGTCCCGACCGTCCGAGACGCTGGAGCAGGCTGGACACCGAGCTTGGCGCGTCCACCTGCAGGATTCTTTCCAGCCGTCCGATGTCGATCCCCAGCTCCAGGGTGACGGTAGCGCAGGTCACGGTACGAAGCTCGTCGTCCTTCAGCTTCAGCTCGGCCTCCTCGCGAATGGAGGCCGACAGATTGCCGTGATGGATCTGGAACACGTCGGGCTCTCCCCGACGGTCGGCGATCTGCCGCAGGGTGGCGGTCAGATACTCGGTCTCCTCCCGGGAATTGGAGAAGATCAGGCATTTTTTCTCCCGCGAACAGTCGTAGATATATTCAAAGCCGGGGTCAAGGGGAATATACCCCTCGGCCGAGGGGAACGCCTCGGAGTCGGGCTCCTCCCCCACGTCGGCCTCGGTTTCCTCCCCAAGATAGCGGCTCAAGGGATCGGTCTGATCGGAAGCGTCGTTCTGAATATAGAAATGCTCCATCCCCAGCCGCCAGGAGGTGCGGCTGTCCTGCATGCCCACCACCTCGGTCTTGCGTCCCGAGCCGGCACCCAGCCACTCCGCAGCCTTGCCGGGATCGCCAAGCGTCGCCGAAAGCCCGATCCGAATCGGGTCCCGCCCGATCAGGCGAGCCATGCGGCAGAGCTGACAGAGGATCTGATTGCCACGGTCGGTACCCGTCAGAGTATGCACCTCGTCGAGAATGATATACCGCAGATCCCCAAAGAGCCGCACGACGTCGTTACTGCGGTTCATCAGCATACTCTCAAGAGATTCGGGGGTGATCTGTAAAATACCGCGAGGGGTTTTCAGGGCCTTATTTTTGTGAGACACCGCCACGTCGCCGTGCCAATGAAAGACCGAGATGCCGCTGAGGTCCAGCGCCTCGTCAAGGCGGGAAAACTGGTCGTTGATCAGGCTCTTTAAGGGGGCCACGTAGAGAGCGCCGAAGGTAGTCGGCTCCTCCTCGTAAAGACGAGAAATGACGGGAAAGAAGGCGGCCTCGGTCTTGCCCGAGGCGGTCGCGGAGGTCAGGAGCAGATTGCTCTCGCTGTCAAACAGCACCTCGGCGGCCTTCACCTGTACCTCGCGGAGGCTCTCCCAGCCGCTGCGGTAGATATAGTCCTGAAGAAATGGGGCAAATCGGCCGAACACGTCGCTCATTGTGACTCCTCCGTACAGAAAAGATTCAGATCCCAGGCGGGAACGTAGGGATAGCGCCTCATATAGAAACGGTACTTCGGATTCATCTTATGGATCATAAGAGGAAGCGTGAAGAGATCCTCACTCCGATGGTAGAGCGCCACCTGTAACTCGGGCGCGTAACGGCGAATGCTGTCCTCACAGCCCGCGATGGCCTGCTTTTCGGCCCCCTCCACGTCGAATTTGATGAAATCGGGGGTTCGGCCCTCAAGGAGAGAACCGGGGGGAAGCCCCATGACCTCCACGGTCTTGTCCTTTCCCTCCCGACGGATGCCGCGGCCGCCTCCACGGCGGAAGGTCAACACCTCGGGGTGGCTCCACGCTGCCCCGTAATGGGGCTCCACCTTGCCGGCCTTGGCAGTGTTCAGGCAGAGCTTGGTAAAGTTCTTTTCATCGGGCTCCAGGGCAATGACCGTTTCCAGGTTGGGGGCGTAGTCCAGTAGTGCCAGCGCCGTATCGCCGTTGTAGGCGCCGAGGTCCAGGGTAACGCGGTAGCGGTGGGGATGCAGGACCGTCCTCATGACGGTCTCCTCGTCGCTCAGATGCTTGGCCAGATGCGTCAGCTTCCCCGTCAGGCGGTAGTCGATCACCGCATCAAAAACGCCACGCGATTCCTCATCGCAAAGGAGCGCCCGTGCCGCCGCGATCTCCTCCCGATGTTCCTCGTAAAAAGACTCGTTAAAAATCTCGCCGCCCGCCACCGGCACGTCGGGAGCGTAAAGCTCGTGAGATACCGACAGGGCAAAAAAACGCTCCATCACCGAGGGGATAGAGGAGCCGAACACCAAAAGAATGATCATCTCCTCCCCAAAGGTCTTAACGGCCTCGGCATAGGAGGTCACAGGCATGCCGTGGTAGGTGCGGTTTCTCACAAAGCCGTCGCTGGCAAAAACGCCCGCTACGGGGATGCCAAGGCGGTCAAGCTCGGCCTTGATCTTATCGCCGCCGTCCCCGGTACCGTAAAACACGATGGGGCGGTCGGTTTTGCCTAAATATTGCCACAGATCGCTCACAGAAGCTCCTCCCCCAAAAAACGCAAGAGATTGTCGTGGAGAATGGCTTTTCTTGCCGTCTCGTCAAGATCCAGACGGTTGAACTCCGAAAGAGAGACCTCGGGAGAAATGGCGGGAAAATCGCTTCCAAAGAACACGCGGTCCAGCCCGCAGGTCTCGATCAGCGCCTTACCCCGCGCGGGATCCACGACATCCAGGGTGGTGGCGCAGTCGTACCATACGTTATCGTACCTTCCCATGAGGACGCGCTCGGCCCGATCCCATACCCGATAGCCCCCGAGATGAGCCGCGCAGATGGTCAGCTTCGGGAAGTCCCTCGCCACCGTAGCCACTCGCTCGGGAGAGGATCCGTCCACCGTGGGGCGGTCATCCCCCACGTGAAGATAGAGCCGCAGGCCCTTCTGCTCCAACCACTCGTAAACCGGGTACAGACGGGGGGAATCCACCGCCTCTCCCTGCAGGTCGGGATGAAGCTTGATGCCCTTCAGCCCCAGAGATTCGATATGGGACAGCACCGCCGAAAGATCGGGGCACTCGGCGTTGACCGATCCGAAGGCCCAGGCCTGAAAGCCCGCCTTGCGTGCCAGTGCCGCCCAAGAGGCCGCCGATTCGTTGATCTTGTCCACGTTCTTCCAGGAGGTGGCAACGGGAAGCAGCAGCATCCCGCCGATCCCCGCCTTCTTTTCACAGGAAAGAAGGCTCTCAAAGGTGCCGCTTTCGGCTACCGTGAAGTGGTAGAAATTGGCAAAGTTAATCGCTGCTCTCTGGGCGATTCGTTCGGGATACACGTGGGTGTGGGCATCAAAAATGGGATACATGATGAACTCCGTAGGGTAAGGTTTGTTATCACTTTATTATAGCATAGTGATTTCGGTATGTCAAACGAAAAAACGGGAAGGGCCAAAAATCCTTCCTCATACGTGTTGTACGGGAAGACATCCCCTTGTCAGCGGTTACGCTCCCGCAACCATTACCCCCGGGAATACGGTTTCTGACGTGCCATACGGGAAGGACAGACCGCAGAGGGGAGCCTTTCACAACCGTTCAGGAAGCCGCCAAGGCCTCTCCCGCCTTCCCCGCACTTTTTTGGGGAGACCCGTTGTAATTTTTTCCAAACTGTGCTACAATAGAAAAAAAGGACCCCATGAATCCCCGATTTTACTGTAAAGGAGCCCCCATATGCCGACTCAAAATACACAAAAGATCCGCAGCAAGCGCCACGGTCTCTACCTTCGGGTGGCCAAAGGGCATTTCGCCACCAGCCACAGCCACATCAATTACTACATTGACGTGACCAAACAAAAGACCCGCCTCTCCGAGGCCCAGGCCATCG
>SVSM01000039.1 GCA_015064295.1 Oscillospiraceae bacterium
CCGAGGATGACCTCGGTGGCAATGTCGGCCAGGCTGTAGCCGGTGGCCTTGGAGAGGAAGGGTACGGTACGGGAGGAACGGGGGTTGACCTCGATGATATACACGTCGTCCTTCTCGTCCACGATGAACTGAATGTTAAAGAGTCCCACGATGCCGATACCAAGGCCCAGCATCTTGGCGTAGCGGAGGATGGTACCCTTCACCTTATCGGAGATGCTGAAGGGGGGATAGACGCTGATCGAGTCACCGGAATGGATACCGGTGCGCTCCACCAGCTCCATAATACCGGGCACGAAGACGTTACGGCCGTCGCAGATGGCGTCGACCTCCACCTCCTTGCCCTGAATGTACTTATCCACCAGAACCGGCTTGTCCTCGTCGATCTCCACGGCGGTCTTGAGGTAGTGGCGGAGCTGCTCCTCGCCCGCCACGATCTGCATGGCGCGGCCGCCCAGCACGAAGGAGGGACGGACCAGCACGGGATAGCCGATCTCGGCGGCGGCCTTGATGCCGTCCTCGATCTTGGTGACGGCGTGGCCCTTGGCGCGGGGGATGTCCAGGTCGTTGAGCAGGTTTTCAAAGGCGTTGCGGTCCTCGGCGCGGTCGATGGCAGCGCAGTCGGTACCGATGATCTTCACGCCCCGGTCAAAGAGGGGCTGTGCCAGATTGATGGCGGTCTGTCCGCCGAGAGAGGCGATCACGCCCTCGGGCTTCTCAAACTCCAGGATGTTCATTACGTCCTCAGGAGTGAGAGGCTCGAAGTAAAGCTTGTCGGCGGTGGTGTAGTCGGTGGAGACCGTCTCGGGGTTATTGTTGATGATGATGGCCTCGTAGCCGGAATTCTTGATGGTCTGGACGGCGTGGACGGTGGAATAGTCAAATTCCACACCCTGTCCGATGCGGATGGGGCCGGCGCCCAGCACCACGATCTTCTTCTTATCGGTGAGGACCGAGGCGTTCTCGCCTGTGTAGGAGGAGTAGAAGTACGGAATGTACGCGCCGGTATGGCAGGTGTCCACCATACGGAAGGCGGGGAACATCTTCTTCTCGCGGCGGAAGCGGTAGACGTCAAGCTCGGCGCACTTCCACATTCTGGCCACGTATTTGTCCGAGAAGCCCATCTTCTTGGCGGCCAGGAGGATCGCCTCGTCGTAGGGATTGGCCTTCAGGGTCTCCTCCATGTCCACGATGCGCTTGATGGCCTCAAGGAAGTAGGGGGTGATCATGGTGATCTCGTGGATCTGCTCGACGGTAATCCCTCTTGCCAGCAGCTCGGCGATGGCGAAGATGTTGTCGTCACGGAACTCGTGAATGTAAGCGAGGATCTCCTCGTCGGTCATATCGTCAAACTTGTGGTGGTAGACGTGGTTGACGCCCACCTCAAGGGAGCGCATGCCCTTGAGAAGACATTCCTCGAGGGTGGAGCCGATGCCCATGACCTCGCCGGTGGCCTTCATCTGGGTGCCGAGGGTATTGGAGGCGGTGGTAAACTTGTCGAAGGGGAAGCGGGGAAGCTTGGCGATGCAGTAGTCAAGGGACGGCTCAAAGGCCGCGTTGGTGTTGGCGATCTTGATCTCCTCCAGCGTCATGCCCACGGCGATCTTGGCGGTGACGCGGGCGATGGGATAGCCCGAGGCCTTGGAGGCCAGGGCCGAGGAACGGGAGACGCGGGGGTTGACCTCGATGAGGTAGTACTCGGAGGAATGGGGGTTGAGAGCAAACTGCACGTTACAGCCGCCTTCGATCTTCAGCTCCCGGATGATCTTGATGGCCGAGTCGTTGAGCATCTGTCTGTCGTGGTCGGAGAGCGTCATGATGGGAGCCACCACGATGGAGTCGCCGGTGTGAACGCCCACGGGATCCACGTTTTCCATACCGCAGATGGTAATGGCGTGGTCATTACCGTCACGCATGACCTCAAACTCGATCTCCTTGTAGCCCTTCACCGACTTCTCGATGAGCACCTGATGCACAGGAGACAGCTTGAAGGCGTTGAGTCCTACCTCGATCAGCTCGGCCTCGTTGTAGGCAAAGCCGCCGCCGGTGCCGCCCAGCGTAAAGGCGGGACGGAGCACCACGGGATAGCCGATACGGGCGGCTGCCTCCTTGGCCTCCTCAATGCTGTAGGTGATCTCCGAAGGGATGACCGGCTCGCCGATGGACTGGCAGAGCTCCTTGAAGAGCTCGCGGTCCTCGGCACGCTCGATGCTCTCGGAGCTGGTGCCGAGAAGCTCGACGCCGCACTCCTTGAGAACGCCCTTCTTTTCCAGCTGCATGGCCAGATTCAGGCCGGTCTGTCCCCCGATGCCGGGAACGATGGCGTCGGGACGCTCGTAGCGGAGGATCTTGGCAACGTACTCCAGCGTCAGCGGCTCCATGTAGACCTTGTCGGCGATCGACGTGTCGGTCATGATGGTGGCGGGGTTGCTGTTGCAAAGCACCACCTCGTAGCCCTCTTCCTTCAGCGCCAGGCACGCCTGAGTGCCGGCGTAGTCAAACTCGGCAGCCTGTCCGATGACGATGGGGCCCGAGCCGATGATCAAAATCTTCTTTAAGTCTGTTCTCTTTGCCATAATAAACCTCCATGTATTGGCAGGGCTCTGCCCTGCACCTGTTATGCGCAGGGCTCTGCCCTGCACCCGCTTAAGGAACTTTTTGAAAAAAGTTCCTTAAAAATCTTCAAAAACTTTTGTTGGCGGAAAACTCCGTTTTCCGCGGAGAATAGGATATTGCCTTGTAGGCCGGGGGATGCTTGGCACCTCGCGCTCCCGCCGACCTTCTCAGAAGAACCAAAAACATCTTCTGCCAAAAACGAAGTTTTTGGCTATTCAAGGTTTTTTGGAATCCAAAACCTTTTTTTCAAAAAAGGTTTTGGTGGGGGAACGGGGGCAACGCCCCCGCCTTACGCCTGATACACAACCTTCCCGTCGTACACCGTCATCAGGCACCTTCCGTACACGCTTTTTCCTTCAAAGGGCGTCGCCTTTCCTTGGGACAGGAAATCGGCGGGGTTGACGGGATAGGGAGTGTTAAGGTCGAAAACCGTAAAGCCCACGTCGGAATCGAGATCAAAGCGGGACCGGGGAGCCTCCGCCATGAGGACGACCAGCCGTTCCAGAGGCAGGATTCCCGTTTTGACTAAGTCGGTATAGAGCACCGGAAAGGCCGTCTCCAGCCCCACGACGCCCATGGCGCTCTTTTCCAGGCCGCGGCCCTTCTCCTCGGCGGAGTGAGGGGCGTGGTCGGTGGCGATCATATCAATGGTGCCGTCCAGAAGCCCTTCTAACAGGGCCTCCTTATCCTCCCGTCCCCGGAGAGGAGGATTCATCTTGAAGCGTCCGTGCTCCATGAGATCATCCTCGCAGAGAGTCAGGTAATGGGGCCCCGTCTCACAGGTGACGTCGATGCCGCTTTTCTTGGCCTCCCGAATGAGCGCCACGCTCTCCTTGGTGGAGATATGGCAGACGTGGTAGGCGCAGCCCGTCTCGGCTGCCAGCTTCAAATCCCGCTCAATGGGCCTCCACTCGCTTTCGGAGCAGATGCCCCGGTGGCCGTGGGCCTCGGCGTAGCGGCCCTTGTGGATATAGCCACCGTGAAGGAGGCTGTTGTCCTCGCAGTGGGCGGCGACGACCTTGCCCAGGGCCTTGGCGCGGAGCATGGCCTCTCGCATCATGCCCTCGTCCTGCACCCCTCGTCCGTCGTCCGAAAAGCCGCAGACGTAGGGAGCCATTCCCTCAAGGTCGGCCATGGTCTCTCCCATCTCTCCTACGGTGATGGTACCGTAGGGCGACACGGCGACGGCGGCGTCCCGCCCGATGATGTCCAGCTGTTCCCGCAGATGAGGGAGACTGTCGGGAGTGGGCTTCAGATTGGGCATGGAGCAGAGCGCCGTGTAGCCGCCTCTCGCTCCTGCCATGGTGCCGCTTTTTACCGTCTCTTTATAAGAAAAGCCCGGCTCTCGCAGATGTACGTGAACATCGGCAAAGCCGGGGAAAATATAACGACCGGAGCAATCAAGGGTCGGGAAAAGACGGGTGTCCCCATCCACCGAAACGGTGACGTCCCGCTGTTCAAACTGTCCGCCGAAATAGACCATTCCGCCCTGTAAGGTAAGTTCCATGCTACGCTCCGCTGCGACAAAAAAAGAACCGTGCTTGCCTTTTCGGCAGAACAAGGTTCGTCACGGCGCAAAAGCGCAGGGCTCTGCCTGTTTCCGGCTTTGCCCGTCTATGTCAAACCTTGTCGATCTCTCTGTATCGCCCTTAAAGATTTATTCGGTTTATTATAGCATAAAACGGGAAAATTGTCAATTGTTTTTTATTATTTAGTTGTACGGAAAAATCGTTATTTGATCGAAAGTTTTTTGTAGTTTTCACAGGGGTGGTGGGGGAATCTTTTTTCACTTTTTTGTGCACAGAGAGGATGATTCTTTGAATCGGGGGTTTTTCTCCCTTTCTTTGCACACAGAGAGGATGATTCTTTGAATCGGGGGTTTTTCTCCCTTTGTTTGCACGCGGAGAGGATGATTCTTTGAATCGGGGGTTTTCTTTCGCACCTTTCTTTCCGCAAAGAAAGGTGCCCAAAGAAGGCGCTAAAACTTTTTCTTCTTCTTGGAAGAAAAAGTTTTAGAATCAAAAAGAAGAAGCTTCACGCCTCGCCTGTGCGCGTTCAGCGCACGGCCGGCTCGGCGGTTTGGCTTTGTAAAAGCAAACGGGAACGGAATCCAAAACGCGCACGACGGCTCTCGTCATTGTCGCTGCAAAAAGGGCTTGCGCCATACGGTGTGCCGGTCTCTGCGGGTCGGTGATCCTTACGGAGGCGTTACCCTCTGCGGCCCACAATGAAAAGAATTGGCGCGGTGTTGCCGCAAAAAAAATGATCTCTGCGGCCGGTTTAGAAGAAAACGAGATTAACAGCACTCTCTTACGCTTATGTAAGAATCCCCGATAGCAGGGACTTTGGCCGCAGTGCCGCAGGTGTTCCCTTGGTAGGTTAAGCTACATCTTTTAGGCAAAAAGGGGTGGTTTCCAAAGGAGGGGCTTAAGAATCGCTCCAAAAACTTGTTTTTTGGGGCGATGGCTCAGCCCCTCCTTGGCTCCTTCTTTGGGCACCTTTCTTTGAGGAAAGAAAGGTGCGAAAAAAGAATTCTACTTGTTCTATCTTCTCAACTAACAATTAGAAGAAACAAAAACCAGAAAAACACCCCCCGCCCCGCTGGGAAAACCATCATTCAATCCACTCCGCCACCGTCTCGGTAAGGGCGTATGGCGTCACGGCGCCGTCGTACAGCATCGTCAGAAGCGCCTCGGCTTTTCCGGCATCGGAGGTAACGTCTGGAAGAAAGGCCGCCTCCTCGTAAAGTCCCCGCCCGTCCTCTGCAAAGCAAAAGACCGAATAGGAGGGCCTGCCGTCCGTCTCGCCCTCCATCAGGCGGTAGGTGATGGCGGGAAGCTCGCCCTCCGGCGGACGTACCCTCTCTCGTTTTACCACAAAGGTCGTTTCTTCCATGTCTGTCCTTCCTCTCGTCACTGCGATGAAATCAGTATAGCACAGGCAAGACCGCCGGTAAAGAACGCCGATTTCGTCATCGGTTTTAAAACCGCCTTTTACCGGTCGTTTTTTCTCCCTTTTGGGACAAAATTCACCCTTTTCGGCCCAAAAAGCCGCTTTTTATTCACTTTTTGCGCTTATATCTCCTCGCTTTTGCATATATTCTGCCAAATTCGGATATTTATTCCCTTTTTGTCAAGAACTTGCCCTTGCCGGCGCCGTTCTTCTTCGGTATAATGGAACCGAGGCGGTGCCATGCCGAAAATCCGCGCCGCTTCGGAGGTATTTTTATGCAGGCTCGGCCGATACATATTGCCAATCTTCCCCTGTTCATGCTGTTCCTCGGCTTCGTCTCCACCCTGGGCGGGGCTGTCTGGACGCTTCTTTACGCCTTTCGCATGAAGACGGTGCGGCTCTCCTACCCCGACCTTATCGGGCAGGGGCTGGAGGAGCTGGTCTTTTCGGCCTTTCTACATATTCTGCTGGCCGCCGCCGTCTATTTTGACAGCCGCCGTCGGGAAAACGCCTGACCCTCTTGCAGGGGAGAGAAAGTTTTGGTATAATGGGGAAAGGAAGGGAACGTGCTCCTTTCCCCTTCTGCTTTTGACGGCGGAGGCCTTGCCGTTTACGGCAGGGAGCCGTTCCATCCCGTGATAAACCGTTCTTTTGGAGGCCTTATGAACCCTCTTTCCTCCTGTACCCTCTGCCCCCGTCTCTGCCGTGCCGACCGTGCCGGCGGGAAGACCGGCTTCTGCCGCGTCGGCTCGACCGTTCTGGTAACAAGGGCCGCTCCCCATCGCTGGGAGGAGCCATGTCTGTGCGGGGAGGGCGGCTCGGGCACCGTTTTCTTCGGGGGCTGCAACCTGGGGTGTCTCTTCTGCCAGAACCGCGCCATCAGCCGCGGGGAAGCAGGCATTCCCGTCACCGAGGAGCAGCTGGCCGCCATCTTCCTCTCGCTTGCCGAGCAGGGTGTTTCCAACCTCAACCTCGTCACCCCCACCCCTTGGGTGCCGCACATTAAGGCGGCCCTTGAAATGGCCTGGGACAAGGGCTTCTGGCTTCCCGTGGTCTACAACTGCGGCGGCTATGAGAACGCCTCGGTCATCGCCTCCCTGCGGGGGTACGTAGGGGTGTATCTGCCCGACTTTAAGTACTTTGACCCTGCCTTGGGACAGGCTCTTTCGGGAGTGCCCGACTATCCCGCGCGGATGATGGAGGCCCTGCGGGAGATGGTCGCCCAGCGGGGGGAGCCCCGCTTTGACGGCGACGGCCTCATGACCCGGGGCGTCATCGTCCGTCACCTGGTCCTCCCCGGCCACACCGACGATTCCAAGAGGATCCTCGGCTACCTTCACCGTGAATACGGCGACAGCATTTATATCAGCATCATGAACCAGTACACCCCCATGCCGGGCATGGAGGGAGAGCTGGCCCGTCCTCTCACCGAGGAGGAGTACGCCGAGGTGACCGACTACGCCCGCGCCATCGGCATCCGTCAGGCCTTCCTCCAGGAGGGCGGCACGGTCAGCGAGAGCTTTATCCCCGCCTTTGACGGCGAGGGCGTGCTGCCGTGCTGAACGATGCTCTCTGCGGGAGAAACACCGATTATGACCGCACGAACAAGGCCGCCGTTTCCACGGCGGCCTTGTTATTCCACAAAAAGGGAGTCGACCTTCCCCGTGCCGGTATCAACGCCCACCACCGCCTCCGATTTTCCGCTTCGGAAGGTAAAACGATAGCCTCGGTCGGAGGATTCCGATGCGGTGAGGGCATAGGCTACGCCATACTGCTCAGCAAGAAACGCCTCCGCCGCCTCCCGACACGCTTCCTCCGACAAGAAGGCGTCTCCCTCCCCTACCGACCGCAGCATCCGACGGAGCGTTCCCTCCTCGGTCATCTCGGCATAGGAGGAGGCGGTACGATAGCCGTACAGCGTTTCGCCGTTTTCTTCCCGCCGGTAGGTCACGAGGCTTTTGTTTTCCAGCAATCTCATGGCCTTTTCCCTGCGGAGCGCGTCGAGGTCGACCTCCTCGGGCTGCGCCGCCGTGGGACGGCTTGCCTCGGGATAGGCGGGAAGGCCCATGCCCGCCGCCCGCCAGCTTTGGGTGTAGGCACGGGTACGGTGTCCCGACAGGTACCGTAAGAGCGATTCGCTGTATGAAAGCGCCCGTGACCTGGCCTCGTGGTCGTAGGCCCCTGCCGCCATATCGCTTGCCAGCTTACGGGCGGTCTCGACTTCCCCATCGGACAGGGGAAGCTCTGCCAGCCGCGCGACCACCCGTGAGGCGACGGCTTCGTCCTCGTTTCTCAGGTAAGCGGTAAGGTCGGAAAGGAGGGACTCGTAGGCCCGGGTAAAGATGCCGTCTCGATATTCGTGGTATTCGGTTTTGACGATGCGGTAATTGGCGTAGAAAAAGACGGAGGTAATGGTCAGGATACCGACGAGGAGGACGATGAGGAAGGTGGAGAGCTTCATGGTGGGCTCCTTTCGTTTTTTAGGGAGTTCGTTTGTTTTGATTGTTAGGAATCGTGACTGCACATTGGTGTTTTATGCTTTTCTTTGCACACAGAGATTATGTTTCTTCGAATCGGAATTTTTCCGCATTTCTTTGCTCGTGGAGGTGAAGATTCTTCGAATCGGGGTTTTTTTCTAACTTTCTTTTCTCGTGGAGGTGAAGATTCTTCGAATCGGTGTTTTTTCTAACTTTCTTTGCACGCGGAGAGGATGATTCTGCGAATCGGGGGTTCTTTCGCACCTTTCTTTCCGCAAAGAAAGGTGCCCAAAGAAGGCGCTAAAACTTTTTCTTCTTCTTGGAAGAAAAAGTTTTAGAATCAAAAAGAAGAA